>VBBB01000083.1:2277-9594 GCA_005882955.1 Candidatus Bathyarchaeota archaeon
TGTTCCCTTTCAGGCATCGCTAACAGCGAGCCTCCCCGCAGTTCCACTAAATGTATAACATTCGAACATAATTCCAGTAACTATTCTTGGATAGACTGCGCTGGCGTAGCAGGTACGAGAGAATCAAGACAGGTCCAAGTCCAGAAGACAACGCGCTTCTACAATTAACAAGAGAACTATCAGTACAATTCCAGATAACGTACTGGTACAGACAGATTGTCTGGGGAAGACTCGACCGCTATCAGAGCACAGGCGGAATGATATCGAAACCAACAATGCTCTCCGAAGAGACTGTTGCTGTTCCGGGGTCGCTCCCCGTGGCCGAACTTATGCTGCCGGAATTCCTGAAAGGAAAACTGTCACTAGATGAATGGAAGATTCTCATCGCATTGCACATGGTGAGGTTCAAGGCTTACAACAAAGGAAGAATGAGCAGGCTTCTCGGAAAAATCGCTCTAGCCCCCCGCGAACTATTCTTCCTTCTACTGTTCGAAATCCCTGCTGCCTCCTCGGGAGGGTTGTCGGGTCCTGTTCTCTACTTCCCGAGTCCCATATTTCTTATCGCTGCACTCTGGATCCGGAGATCCCTGAGAAATTCTCTGAAGAGACGAGAGTTTGAACTGGATAGAGACGTGGCCGAACAGTTCGGCACCGTGAAGGTATTACAGGTTCTCGAAAAAATACTGAGTCTAGATCAGAAGCGAATACCAACACACCCTCGGTTTCCCTTTCTAGCAGGCTGGGTAGCGTACTGGAACCCGAGCATCAGGGAAAGAACCGGAGAGCTGAGCAAGCCGCGCCCCGTAGACCTTCCGAGACCGTCCAGAATTCCGAGAATTGGCCTTCGCGGACGTGTGATTACTGTTGTTGTCGGTTTCGCTATTTTCTGGGGCTCGGGATTCGTCGCAGGTAACATCTACGCCCAGGGTCAAACCATGATTGTCTGCATGGACACTACCTGCTCAGCCCTTGTTGTTATCGCCGCCATCGGATTTTGGATGGCTATTATCGGAGGCATAAGCATCGTAGTATGGATGCTCCGACGATTTCTCTAAACTAGAGAAAAGACTTACTTTCTTCTATCTGTTCTTGGACAGGGCGTCGTATCCCATCTACTCTGGTGAAACGCAGCTGGAAGGAAAGGCTCCGCAAGGAACTTATTCTCAGAGGTCCAGGCAATTCCAGGTCTTCTGATGGGGTCGTACGACGACTTGATCATCAATCTGGCCAACGGCCTGGCTAGACAACTTGATCTTTCTGGCGTGTCTTTTTCATCGGTTATGTGGCAGCAAGGCATAGTGCAGAGGAATCGAGGCCGGATTGCAACAATACAACCGACGTCATTCATTCCTATTCCGTCAGACGGGGCTCTCTTCCGCAACCAGACAATCTATCTCGCTCAGAACATGGAAGGAAAACTGTCGGTGGATGAATGGAAGCCACTGATCGCTTCAGCCCTAATCAACCAGAAGAAACTCCGCAGGCGAAAAATTACATGGATAACGACCCTGAACATTCCCATGTTTAGGGCATACGTCGTCGCTTGGATCCTACTGCCTCCCCTCTTTCCCACGACCACAAGTTGCGCAAATGGCCGTTGCGCCATTGATAACCCGGCCTGGAATGTGCTTGTTATCATAGGAGCCTTCTTGACAATTGGATTGCTCATTTTTAGCGTGATCACATTACGGAGGTTCAAATGGATCGCGGACAACGAAACGGCTACATTGTTCGGGAGGGACCAGTTGATCACATCTCTACGGAGAGTATCAGAGGTTTCGCCGTCCGACGATTGGAATGTGCAGAGGAGAATCGGGAAGTTGTCACGGCCAGAACAAACGACCACATGACCGCGTGGAAGTGCACCCTTCTCCTTTGAGTGGTAAGAGATAGAACCTAGTTGAGCAGTGTCCAACTCATGTCCGCGCAGGCAGTATCGTCCCAGGACCAGTCCGGGTCTAAGGCCCTGCCTCCGTTGCCGAACGTGGACAAGTACGCGATGATTGTGACGCGGTTCGCGCCGAATCCAGACTTTGTCCTGCACCTGGGTTCGATCCGGGCGATAATCCTCTCCCACGACTATGCGCGGACATACAACGGACGATTTCTTCTACGGTTCGATGATACTGATCCGCGGCTGAAAAAGTCGGCGCTCGAGTATTATGATCTGATCAGGGAGGATGTCCGCTGGCTGGAATGCCAATGGGACGCCGAGTACATCGCCAGCGACAGGATACTAGTCTACTATGAGCATGCTGAGAAGGTTCTCAGATCAGGAGACGCTTACATCTGCACCTGTACGCCCGACAACTTCCGTCTAAGCATCAACGCTGGAAGGGCGTGTCCGGATCGCTCCAAGAGCGCTGAGCAGAACTTGGCTGATTGGGCGAAGATGTTGAACGGAGGGTTTGGGGAGGGAGAGGCGGTACTGCGGATAAAGACTGATCTGTCTCATCCGAACCCGGCGGTCAGGGACTGGCCCGCGCTCCGGATTATTGATCCTGTAAAGTATCCTCATCCGAGGGTGGGCTCAAAGTACCGGGTCTGGCCCCTGTTCAATTTTGCTGCTGCTATTGATGATCATCTGCTCGGAGTGAGCCACGTTATCCGAGGAAAGGAGCACTTGACGAACGCCCCGCGGACGGAGTATCTGTACAAGGCGCTGGGCTGGGAGATTCAGGAGTACGTGCATTATGGCCGGTTGAAGACGACTGATATCAAGCTCAGCAAGTCGTTGATGGTCAAGGAGATCGAGGAGGGCCTCGTCGAGGGGTATTCGGACCCGAGACTCCCAACACTCGCCGCGCTTCGTAGGAGAGGGTATGTTCCGAGCGCGTTGAGGAAGATTGTCTACGAGATGGGTCCTAGACCGGTTGACGCTACGCTCAGCTGGGATAATGTGAACGCGACGAACCGGAAGGAGATTGACAAGATCGCCCACCGGTACAGCTTCATCGCAAACCCGATCATAATAACAGTCTCAGGGGTCGAACAGACCTACGATGCGCATCTGCCACTACATCCCGAAAGGAAGGACCTTCCAGACAGAATCTTCAAGGTGGTCCCAAAGAACGGCACAGCCAACCTACTGATCTCGTCTCAGGACATTGATCTTCTCAGAAAGAGCAAGGTCGTCCGGCTGATGGAACTGTTCAACGTCGAAATCCAAAGCGTCGAGAACAACTCGATCGAGGCCGCGTTCCACAGTCAAGACTACATGAAAGCACGAGAAGTCAAGGCGCCCCTGGTCAACTGGCTACCAAGCGAGAACAACATGATCGGGGAGGTGGTGATGCCGGACGCGTCGAGAACGAAGGGTCCGGTTGAGACGAATATCCGTCAGGAGAAGGTGGGAAGCATTATCCAGATGGTACGGTTCGGGTTCGGCAGAATCGACTCTCTCAACGCTGAGCGGGTAACTGTCTACTACGCCCACAGGTAAACCAACTGTGGTCTCGTTTTACAGATCGTCTGGGACGTAGACTAGTTCAAGCTTTATCCGGTCGGGGTCCTCAAAGTAGACAGCGTAGTAGCCCGGATCATAACCTTCCCACTCCTTAGGTCCTCCGTAGAGTGTCGGGATCTTCTTGGGAACCAGATAGTTGTGATATAGTTCGTCGACGGCTGAGCGGCTTGGTGCTCGGAAGGCTATGTGGTTGAGACCGATACGTTTGCGATGATAGCCATCTGTAAGGAATCTTTTGGGAGACTGGGCTACGATTATTCTGGTTCCCTCCTTCTGCCATTCTACCATTCCCTCCATTTCCAGAACCTCGGTGAAGCCGAGTCGGCCTAGCAGTTCGCCATAGAACGTTGCAGATTTCTGAATATTCGAGACCTGGATTTGGAAGTGATGAATCGGATGTTTGAACCTATTCACTAGGGCATGGCCGAGCCATTTCTTGCTTATAAAAAAGATGTAGGAATGGTATTTTGGATAGTTACCTTTACGCAAGAGTAGGATTGCCGTTGAAGTTTAGCATTGAACTGCCGGTCCAGTTCCGGGACATTGACGTAATGGGCCATGTCAACAACGCGACGTACTTCCAGTACATGGAGACTGCCCGTGTCGAGCTTGCAAGAAGACTCGGCCTGGTAACAAATGGGTTTCGTCCTAGCTTTATCGTCGCTTCGGCGCGTTGCGAGTTCAAGAAGCCGATCAGAGACGAACGCAGAATCACGGTCTCAGTATGGGTGAGTCGGATAGGAGACCGCTCATGGGATCTCGACTACTCCATCCACGGACCCAGAGGGGTCCAGTACGCAGTAGGAAGGACTACACAGGTGGCCTACGACTACAGTTCTAGATCAGCTATTAGGATCTCCGGGAAGCTTAGGAGAGAATTGGGGAAGTATGTCGAAGTGTCTTTGAAGTTCAGAGAGACTGACTAAGTGCCGAAGTATTGCTTGCGAATCGCATCTGAATGCTCGGTCGCTACCCACCGACTGGGCTGGCGATCGGTCTCCTTAGAGTAATGGGGGAATCGTCCCATTTTCATAAGCGGGAATCATGTCATCGTACCTGTCGAAGGCGAGCGACACGTGAAACGTTGTACGTGGGCATAACTGTGCAGGACTAGGGGTATTCTGTAGTGTCTGGTTTAATCCAATGATCCGAAGCGATAGGATTGTTCCGCCTGAACAGGCCCAGAACCACAACCAGTAGACTCCGAGCCTTGAGCTGGCGGGAGCGTTTATCGTTACCACGACGTGAAGCGATTGGGAAGCGAGGAATGCGTATGCTGGAGATGCTGAAACAGCTACTCCTCCACAGTTCGTCCAAGAATTGGAGCATGCTGAATAGGTTGAACCTGACTGACTGGTGGTGTGAAGTCCTAGACTTGGCGCAAGAGCAAGCCCACCAAGGGGGAGTTGTCCAGAAATTTGAATGGTCAGGCAAATGCTTGCTCGACCCGGAGGAGGCAGCTGGAAAACTGTCCGGGGCGGCATCGTAGAGTCTTGGAACGGTTTGGCATCGGAGGGACAGGTTGCGCCCTGTACCGCGGTGAACGCGTAAACGAAGACGGACGAGGATAATGCTGCGAGGATGATTAGGATGGGTGCTGCAACTTTGTGAGCACGGATTCTAGAGAGAAGGGTCGTTTTCCACACGGGGGGTCCCTCTTGAGATGAGATACAGCTACTGCTCCTCTATGAGGGGTCGGTAAGTTTAGTCCTATCTTGTAGAACAATTGTTCTGTATTCTGAACGAAGTTCCAAGGATGAAATAGTGACCTAACAGGGACCATGGATGGTTGCCAAGGCTGGACTAGGCTGCAAGCCGATTTGGAGGCGACGAGGCTGGTGGAGAGAGTTCTTCCTCGAGGTTCTTCTAAGAAATCTGCTAGTTGGACACGAAGGATGTCGAGAAGCGTGAGAGACAGACCGCGAAAGGTAGAGGTTCCGAGTTTCCCAGCATCAGAGAGACTCAACAATCTGGGACTACAGCTCCTGCAATGAAGCCGGGAATCAATTGGCAGGCGAAGACAGGACCAGGCAATGCTTTTTCCTTAACTTGTCGTAGGTCCGGACTTCCATAGATGCTCCCACTAAGCGTAGAATTGGGTCCTCTCACTCACGGACGTTGTACTGTGTGTAGAGCATTGATCCCCGCGGTTGAGGATTCCAACCCTGGCGCAAGGATGTGGGCGCGGCATCTCAACTATGTGGACCACCTGAAGCAGTATCATCCTGAATACCGGAGGTGGAGCAGACTCTGGACCTACAGCTTCTATCTGCCCGTCATTTCTATCGTCATAATCGCCTATTTCTCGGCAGTTGAGAGAAGCCTCTTTCTCGTATTGCTAGCTGCCATAGTCGTTGTGGCATTATACGTCCCGTTGCTCCTCATCCGTTGGAGAAGCGTTCGAGTCTTTCGGGAGGCATGGATTCTTTTCGGAAAACCGAAGTCTAGAAGAGAATAGTAGTAGAGAAACATTTTCCTGCCTCTTGGCGTAAGGTATTGCAAACTTTCTATTGAGACTAAACTTGGTCGCTAGTGGGCATGTTGCTTGGGCTCACCCTTTGGTCTTGAGCCGCTTTCGTTGTAACAGATACTAGTCATTATCGCGATGTGTCGTGAAACCATTCTTGATATCAATTGATTGTAGATCCGGTTTGATATTGGGCTCACGCTGAAATCTCTGGGAAGGGGGCGGGTGGCGAATTTCAAGCAGCGCATTCCTAGGCCTTGATCATCCGCATGAGCCTTCTAAGAAGAACTAGTTGAGTGTCTATTGGAACTCGGGCCGGATGATTCATATCGTAAAATACGTGGTCTATGCCCAGCTCCTTGAGTCTTGGCAGATCTTCTTCGGCTTGTTGAGGCGTGCCTCCCAATAACGCTCGAGGCTCTGTGGCTCTCTCTTCGCTCAGGGGGTTGTGGACTCTCAGGATCCACATGATCTCTTCCGGGTTACGACCTGCTCTTCGCACCATATCGCGAAAGCTGTTGATTGTCTGACTCAGCTTCTCAATCGTCGTGCTTCTTCCCGCGGCCGGCATGATCCCGTCGGCAATTCCTGCCGCCCGCTCGAGTGAGGCGGGAGCGAAGGCACCCAGTAACATCGGAATGCCGCCCGGCTGTACGGGTTTCGGCCCGATTCTTGATTCCGGGATATTATAGAAGTCTCCAGTGAAGCTGACTGGGTCTGGGCCCCAGACGGCACGCATTGCCTTGACAAATTCCTCGAATCCTCTTCCACGCCTCTTTATCGGGATGTTGGCAGCTTCAAACTCGTCTCTAAAGTCACCTTGGCCGATGCCAGCAATTGCTCTCCCGTCACTCAGCCTGTCTAGAGTTGCGAAACGCCGGGCGAGGGTCACGGGATTCTGAAAGAGAGCGCTCAAGACGCTCGTGCCGAGTTTGACCTTCCTCGTCCTCGCCGCAGCGAACGTTAGCATCTCAATTGGATCATAGACCGTCGCAAAAATCTCAGGCCAGGGATCGCCGTCAAACGTCTCTTTCGGCTTAGTTGGGAGAAGCATCCGGTCGCTAACCCACAAAGAAGCCAACCCCATCTTCTCGCCTTCCTCCGAGACCCGTAGGATTGTCTTGGGAGAAGCAATCGTTCCATATTGCGGGAGAGCGATCCCTACAGCGACATTCGACTCGTCTAATCGGCTAATGGCGCCTGGCACTAGGCTCAACGGTTCCCAAGCTTCAATTTAAAGGCCGGTTCTTGAAATGTCTCAACAACGGCCAAGGATATTCGCGAGATTCAGCTCTCTCGAACGTAATCTTTAGTACACAGTACTGTATACATATCTATGTATGGCATCCAAGAATCTTGCTATTCGAGAGGATGTTTACAGGAA
>VBBB01000032.1:0-2733 GCA_005882955.1 Candidatus Bathyarchaeota archaeon
GCCCGCTCGGCGTCGTTCGGTGAAACTACTTTTCGTTTCAATAGGTCCTGTTGTCGTTTCGCGTCGGAGCGGAGGAATTGCAATTGCGCCGATTGCGCGTCGGCATCGCGAATGGCGGTGGCGATTTGTGCCGCCGCCAGCTCGCGCCGGGCCCGAAGCTCCGGCGCTTCCAGTTGGGCAATCATTTGCCCTTCGTGAAGACGATCGCCTTCCTGCGCGAAGATTTTCTCGACCCGGCCGCTCGAACGCGGTCCGACGTGCGCCTCGTCCACTTCGATCGTGCCTGAGACAGCATTCTTTCGATTTCCGCACGACGAAATAAAAATGGATGATCCAAGCGCCAGGAGCGCACAAAGCGCGCCGGCAATCTGATTTCGCAGGAACAATTTTCTCGCTAGTGGCATCGAGGCAGCCAACATGCAGTCGGCTGACGATTCGGTAAAGCACTTCACGATGGCCGGTTATTCAGGAAGTCCGTTGCCGCAGAAGCTTGGAATCAAACCGGGAGCCACCGTCATAGTGATCAACGAGCCGCCGAATTACCGCAAGCTGCTTGGGAAACTTGATCGCGTCACATTTTCCAACCGAATCAGCACCAATTCAGATTTTGTCCATCTGTTCACGAAGCGTCGAAGCGAGTTCGAAAGCAGGTTGTCGATCTTACGCGAGAAAATCGCCGATAACGGAACGATCTGGGTCTCATGGCCGAAGAAATCCGCCAAAGTTCCGACCGACATTACCGAAGACGTCGTTCGAGAAATCGCCTTGCCGCTCGGTTTGGTAGACATAAAAGTCTGCGCAGTCGACGAGACCTGGTCGGGATTAAAGTTGATGATTCGCCGCGAAAAGCGAAAATCTAGATGACCCTCACCTGTCGCTCCGCGTCTTCCTCTCCCTCTCGGAGGTAGAGGATTGAGGTGAGGGAGATCCGACTCAAATGAAAACACGAATTCTCGATCACATTGATTTGCGAGTGAAAGATTTTGGCCGAGCGATGGAGTTTTACGAAAAACTTCTTCCCGCGCTTGGTTTTACCTGCGATCGCTCGGATGAAATCTGGGGAACATTCTACAGTGTCGGTCCGGACAAACCGTCGGAGTTTTTTGGTTTCACCGAAGATCGACGTCATCAACCGAACGGAACGCGAATTTCATTTTGGGCGGACACGCGCGACGGAGTAGACCGAATCGCAAAAGTCGTCCGCGAGATCGGGGGAAAAAATCTGGAAGGCCCAGAAGTATGCGCCGATTATAGTCCGGGATACTACGGATTCTTCTTCGAAGACCCGGATGGCAACAAACTGGAAATCTGCTGTCGGGAAAATCCAGTCATTGCGGAGTGAAAGAGTTCGGCGAAGAGTGGTCGGATGAGCGATCCGGCGCATGTCCCTGCGATTTTGCGGGAACCGCGCCGTCACCGCTATCTCAAAGTCATCGCGCTCTTCAAGATTTTCAAAGGCATCCTGCTATTTCTGCTCGGCTTCTCGCTTCTCTTCTTAAACAGCCGGCCGATTTGGCTCGATCAAATTTCGGATTGGGCGGACGATCAACTGCTTTTGCATCACAGCAAATACGTCACTTTCCTGCTGAACAAATTGCAAGACGTCCTGGCCGGTGGTGGCACCCTCCGGGCAACTGGAATTCTGGCGCTTTTTTATTGCGGCGTGCTTTTTACCGAGGGGATCGGCGTCTACATGCAAAAACGCTGGGCAGAGTTTTTGATGATCTTCGCTACCGGCGCGTTGATACCTTTAGAAATTAGACATGTCTGGCACAGGTTGATTTTCCACCGTCCGATTCTCGCTCCGGCGCTGTTGCTGTTGGCGAATTGCTTCATCGTCTGGTTCCTCTATCTCGTGCTCAGGCGCGACAAAGCGGAAAAGCAGCCTGCGCCAGAGAGAGAATTGATCGAAACCCGTTAGGGTCCGGGCCGGACTGGCCCTGTTTTAGGCGTCACGCCGAATTCCGCAAGCGCGGTGATTGTCTTCTCCATCGGAAGTCCAACGACGTTGGTGTAAGAGCCATCGATCTTCTCGATGATCTCGCTCCCTAAACCTTGCGCAGCGTACGCGCCCGCTTTATCGAGCGGATCCACGCGGGCAAGGTAATTGCCGATCTTGTCTCGGCTGAGCCGGTGAAAGTGAACGCGCGAGATTTCATGGAAGCTGGCCGACTTCGCGCTGGCCAGGTCGCAAATGAAGACAGAAGTGCAAACTTCATGGGCGCGCCCGCTTAGCCGCCGCAGCATCGCGACGGCATGGTCTTTGTCTTTTGGTTTTCCAAGAACGCGATCGGCGACGAGGGTGTCGGCAGCAAGCACAATGTTCTTCGGACGCAGACGCGCCGTTGCCATTGCTTTGCGGATCGCGTTCAACGCGGTCAGCTCGCGCAATGTTAGATCGACATGGAATCGTTCGTCGACTCTGGTCGCGAATATCTCGAACTCGAATCCCGCTTCCAGAAGTAACTCGCGCCGGCGCGGCGAATTGGAAGCAAGCAACAGCCTTGGACGCACACGCCTGAACGCGACGCAATTACGGCGTCGCTGACGGAGAATTTGCCGGACTCTCGACCGGCGGTGGCGCGGCCTCGATCGGTCGCTTCAATTCCTGAAAATCCTTTGGAATGTCGAAATCGGCGGCGCTGACGGAATCTTTTTTAATCGACATCATCGTGGTCACGACCTTGTTGTCGCCGACGGATATGACCGTCTTAAGCGGCAATCCGGGGAAAT
>VBBB01000032.1:2837-3182 GCA_005882955.1 Candidatus Bathyarchaeota archaeon
GAGGCTTTGAATTGCGGCGTCTCGTAAACGTATTCCTCGGTTTCGTAGCCATTAATCGTTTCCTTTTTGCCGGTAGGAGTAAGCTTTGGCGCAGCCGACTTTTCGTCACCATCGAACTTATTAATTGTTTCGGCGGCAGCTTTTATCTGTGCTGCCGAAATCCGGACGAAACTTTTCTTATTATTCATCAAATCGGTCAATTCACCGGTTTTGCCATCGATGATTCGCGTGGGTTGCGAGGGGGCATCGACCCGTTCCTTGTCCCCTTTTATTTTCACAGTCACGTCCCCATTCTGGCCGGCGCCTTCAACTCGTTGGACAATGGTGAGATCGCCACGCGCGGAA
>VBBB01000084.1 GCA_005882955.1 Candidatus Bathyarchaeota archaeon
CGTCCGAGTTCCGACGCGGCCTCTAACTTGAATGGTGCGGTCGCTCTTGCCGCCCGAGCCGATCTGGGAGCGGTGGGAGTAGCGATGCATGAGGACATGTCTGATCGTTACATCGTCGCTCACAGAGGCACAAGGGTACGAAAGTGTCACACGAGCCGGCGAGACGCTTTCAAATCCATTGGCTCAACCCCTCTGGCAAGATACGACCTTCAGACGGGCCAGATCGAACGATTCGATGATGCACCAAGACGGGGAATGAGTCGCAAGCTTAGTGTCAAGCCGCACTTCGACCAGCACGCTTACCTGTTGAAGTTCCATCCAGGCTTCAACCCCGAGATGATCACTTTGGCCGTTTCAGCTGGTGCGCGTGGTCTCATTCTTGAAGGCACGGGCCTTGGACATGTTTCAAAGTACTGCTACGACGCTGTCAAGAAGGCGCTGAAACAAGATGTCCCGGTTTTCATGACTTCCCAGACCATCTGGGGCCGAGTGGACATGAACGTGTACGTCACAGGACGGGATCTCCTCAATATCGGTGTCACTCCCCTTGAGGACATGATCTCAGAAACTGCGCTCGTCAAACTCATGTGGGTCCTCGGCCAGACGCGATCCCCCGAAAAGATTCGCGAACTCATGTTGCAGACTGTGGCAGGAGAGATTACGGAGAGGAGCCCAATAATGGAGGCCGCATAATTGCCATTCGACTACTCAGCCCTAGGACTCAGGGTCGGCCTTGAGGTCCACAGGCAACTAGACACGAGCCATAAGCTGTTCTGTGATTGTCCAACAATTCTATCGACAAAGCCACCGACTCTAACCATCGAACGTAGGCTTCGACCTACTCAGAGTGAACTCGGTCAGATAGACCCCACTGTGCTCTTCGAATTCCGTAAGGGACGGACGATCAGATACGAGGCAGATCCAGAGACGACAGATCTGGTCGAGTTGGACGAAGAGCCTCCGCACCGCCTCAACGAGGAGGCGATTGATATCGCCCTAACAATTACTGCACTGTTCGACGCCCGTCCCATGGACGAGATTCACGTGATGCGAAAGGTCGTCATTGACGGGTCTAACACTACAGGATTCCCTCTCTCAACGGAAAGCTAAATGTCGATGGAAAGGAAATTCCAATTCAGCAAATAACGCTCGAAGAGGACTCAGGCCGGAAGACGGGGGAGAGCAAGAATTCAGTAACGTTCCGACTCGATCGTCTCGGAGTTCCTCTGATCGAAATCTCAACTGGCGCTGACATCAATAATCCTGAAGAAGCCGGCAAAGTGGCCTTCGAAATCGGGAAGATGCTCCGCGCTACAAGGAGTGTCAAGCGTGGTCTCGGGAGCATTAGACAAGATCTCAACGTATCCATCAAGAATGGTGCACTGATAGAAATCAAAGGCGTTCAGGAACTCGAACTCGTCGCCAAGGTCATAGAGCTGGAAGTGCAGCGTCAAACAATCCTGTTACAGATTCGAGATGAGCTCAGAACGCGAAGTCTCAAACCCACAGATTTCACGGACAGCTTCGTCGATCTGACGGAGCAACTCTCATCGTCCCAGTCGAAGATTATTCAGTCGGCCGTGAAAAACGGTGAAGCCGTCCTCGGCACCCGTCTCGCCGGTTTCAAAGGTCTACTCAAACGGGAACTAATGCCAGGGATCAGACTGGGAACTGAGTTAGCAAAGCGAGCAGTCTTTTGGGGACGAGTAGGAGGAATCTTCCATTCCGACGAACTTCCCGGCTATGGGATAACCGAAAGTGAAGTCGAAGCCATTTACAGAAGACTTGAATGCGGCCCCTCGGACTCATTCGTTCTGGTCGCCGATTCCAAGGAGAACGTCCTTGATGGATTGAAGGCGGTCGTCGAAAGAGCAAAGGAGGCGCTCACAGGAGTTCCCGAAGAGACCCGCACAGCTAATCCGGACGGGACGACCCAATACATGAGACCTAGGCCAGGCCCAGCCAGGATGTATCCTGAGACCGATGTCCCACCAGTACAGATCAGCCCAGAAAGAATCAAGCGAATCGCTGACAACTTGCCCCGGATGCCTGAGGAAGTGGCGAAAGAGCTTGGGTCAAAATACGACGTCGGTCCAAAGCTTGCGAGTGAGCTAGTAAACTCGGACTACCTAGGAACGTTCGAGCATATTGTCACGAGTACCAAAGGAGTGTCACCCAGCTTCGTGGCGACAGTACTCACAGGATCCCTACGCAATCTTGAAAGAGAGAAGATCCCGATTGAAAATGTAACCGACTCTCACCTAAGGGAGATCTTCAACCTAGTGGGGGAGGATAAGACGGCTAAGGAATCGGTTATCGATATCATCAAGTGGGTATCATCGAATCCCAACGCTCCTGCAAGAGATGCTCTCGGAAAGCTAAATCTCGAGATGCTAACGCAGGAACAACTAAGTGAAATCATTTCCAAAATTTTGGAATCTAATCGTTCCCTCGTCAACGAGAATAGGGCGAAGGCGTTGGGAAAGATGATGAACTTGGTCATGGCCGAAGTTCGGGGTCGAGCTAACCCGAAGCTTGTAACCGAACTCTTGCGGACACGATTGGAACAATTAAAAGGGTGACATCCTCGGTTCGCGAAAGTCCAGAAAAATCATCGATCGTCGAAATGGACGAACTTGATCGGAAGATCCTCCAAGCATACTTGATGGATGCTCGACTGTCCTACAGAGAACTGGCCCACAAGCTGGGAGTGTCAACGACCACGATTCAGTCTCGAACCAGCAAGTTGGAAAAATCTGGCATCATTCAGGGGTACTCAGCGATCTTTGATCATGAGAAGGTAGGGTTTCAATTGACCGCGCTCACCGAGGTGTCAGTGGCAAAGGGCAAGCTGTTGGAGCTTGAGAAAGAGGTCGCTAAAATGCCGCAGGTGTTGGCTGTTTACGATGTGACGGGTCTAACCGATGCGATGGTGATCGCGAAGTTCAAGAGCCGTGAAGAACTCAGCAAATTCACGAAAGCGTTGTTGGCGATGCCTTTCGTAGAACGAACGAATACCCACATAGTGTTGACTACGGTGAAAGAGGATTTCAGACTGCTTTAGAATTGTGGACGCGGGACACTTTCACTGTATGTACTTCTGAGCCATCAAGAGTTCTGCATTTAGGATCGAGCATCCAGCTCCTCCGCGGACGAGGTTGTGTCCCAATAAGATGTACTTTATTCCCTTAAGGGCAGAATCGCTTCGCAATCTTCCAACACTCACAGTCATGCCGTTGCCCTCATCCACGTCAAGTCTTGTCTGAGGGCGGTCCTCCTCTTTCCGAACGATCAAAGGATGAGGTGGCGCGCTGGGCAGTTTCAACTTCTGTGGTATTGATTGGAACTCTGACATCGACTTCGCGGCTTCTTCTGGAGAAGCAGGAGCTCTTGTCTTAGCGAAGACAGCTTCCATATGCCCGTGGATCGTTGGCACTCTTTGACAACTGGCAGATACCGTTATCGTTGCTGGTTTGGTCGCGGTGCCAAGAATCTTGTTGGTCTCTCGTTCTATCTTCTCCTCCTCGTTTCGGATGAACGGGATGACGTTCTCGAGAATATCCAGGGATGCTACTCCTGGATATCCCGCCCCGGAGATTGCTTGCATGGTCGAGACGATGACTGTTTCGAGACCGAAACGGTCGTAGAGCGGCTTCAAAGAAAGGCTGAGAATGGCTGTTGTGCAGTTTGGGTTAGCCACTATGAATCCGTCCCATTTCGTCCGACGCTTCTGAGCCTCTACAAGCGAGGCGTGCTCAGCGTTTACCTCGGGATTGAGCAGTGGGACATCATGGTCCATCCTGTGCGATGATGCGTTCGAAAAGACTGGAAATCCTGCCTTAGCGAAGTCTTCCTCAATAGGTCCCGCCACTTCCGTTGGAAGTGCGGAGAAGACGATATCGGGGTCATCTAACGCGCGAGGGGTTGCCTCAACCACTTGTAAGTCTCCCAAATCGTCAAGGACACGTCTCTGGATCTGCCCGCCTACTGCAGCAGCATAGGTTTTTCCGACACTCCTGTCGCTGGCCGCAACTGCAGATACCTCTAGCCATGGATGGTTAGCTAGGAGCTGTACGAACTTCTGACCCATCATCCCCGTAGCCCCGAGGACTACGACTTTCTTCTTCGCTGGCACCATGTCTTCCCTCTGTAGGACTCGTTCTCTTAGTCTCTAACTCATCTAGATAGCTGAGAGCCACTTAACTTGGTACCTCCTGTCCCGAATATGTCAGTATCGTTTACGAAACCGGCATTAGAGGGTCCAGGATTCGGCTTAGACCTTTATAGGCTGGGAACGATCATTTAGCAACGATATTGTATGCCTCAACGATCAGAAGAACTGACCCAGTCCTCGTTGGCGGAAATTTTGGGAAAGATGTCTGAGAAGGGCTATGCCCTAAACTTCGACGTTACCCTAGAGCTCGCAACTCCCACTTTGAAGGTTGGGACGGTGAGAGTTCACGGAAAACTCGAGTCTGCAGCCCTCAAGAAGAAATAAGTTGATTCAACTCGCCCGATTTACTGACTGAAACTCTCACGTTAGCTTAGGATTGCTCCTACTGCCAGGCATCAAATCCCAAATACCCGCGAGTCCACATCAATCTCATGAGCCAACAATGGATGGGGGGCGCCAAAATTCCTGGTGTGAGAGGGCCATCGACAAGCCGCTACGTAGCCCTAGTCGCGGCTCTTACAGCTCTCTTTACCGCCTATGGATACGTTTCAAGCGTTGAGTTGCGACCCCTAACTCATTCGGTCGATCTTTTCTTCCTACTCCCAGCTTTCTTCGCTATCCTCGTTTCCCTGACTGGTAAGAAATGGGGTGGAACCATTCTCGCCACAATTATTGGACTGATCTTCCTTGGCACCCCAAGTGCCGGCAGCAATTTTTCACCTCACATTACTGCCTCGGTAATTGTGAACGGTCTAGTCTTCGACCTCTACCTGCAGCGTTCCGGTGGCAGCCTTCTAGACCCATCGAGAAAACATCTCGTAGTAGCTGGCACGCTAGGAAACCTTGCGATGGCTCCCACAGGTTTGCTGATTCTCCAGGCGGTCTTTGAAATATCTGTCTTGGGGCCTTCACCTACAGCAACATGGGCGATTGCATTGGTCGGTGACACTCTAGTCGGTGCAGCGGGCGCATTCTTCGGGACATTAGTCGTCGAGAGAGTAAAGGGCCTGCAAGCAAGACGGGTCCTCGAAGCAGAGTCCGCCGTAAGAGTTAGAGTCTAAACATAGAGGACGGCTGAACTCCGCTCAGGTCAGAAACCTAAGCTCTCCCAGTACGGGTAACGATCCATCAATATGAGTGCATTGTACAGATTTGATCTCGGCCGAATTAGCTCCATGCCGAATAGCGATACCATGAATGACACTGATTATCGTAAGACCCGAAGAAACGCTAAGCTAGTCGGGACCGTGTTTTTGGGAATCATCGTCATTATATCAGCTTGGTTCGCTGTCGCATACTTTCATGTCGCATATCTCCAACGATACATTATTGACAGCATAAACCCCAACGGCTCTATTCTCCGCGTTATGCTCATGGCAACACTCGGGGGATTCATTCTGTCAGTTCCGATCCTGAGAAGCCTCTCACGGAGGGAGAAAACTTCACAAGTCAAGGTACAACCAGTACCAGAATTCCGCAGCCCAAGAGTTCATCCGCTTTTCATGACGTCGAGGCCGGCAAGGGATACGAATTTTGTCGTTAGGAAAACAAAGAATCGGGGAAGAATCTCGAGAAACCGCGCTGGGGAGCGACTTCCACCTAGCGATCAGACGTAGGACGTGCAGTAATTCTTAATGCCCTGCGCTTGCCCATCATAGCAAAGTCTACTGGAAGAGTGTTTGGCGTTTGTGCGGAATATTCGGCTGCGTCCTTCACGAGGGTGCTCACGCGGCCCCGATTATCCATTCCGCGCTCAAGCGACTCGAATACCGAGGCTACGACTCAGTAGGCGAAGTAACAATCGACAATGACCGACTGACAGTGAAGAAGGACAGCGGACGATTGGAAGAGGTCCACGCAAAATACAATCTTGACGACCTCCCAGGACCAGTAGGAGTTGGCCACACCCGATGGGCGACGCACGGAAGACCCGTGTACGAAAACTCTCACCCGCTCGTAGATTGCAAGTCACGAATCGCCGTAGTTCACAATGGAATTATCGAAAATTACCTAGAAATCAAGAAAGAGCTGGAAGCGAAGGGCCACACATTCCAGTCGAGAACCGACACCGAAGTCGTCCCGCATCTGGTCGAAGACTATCTCTCTCACGGGATGAGCCTAGAAGAGGCGTTTCGGAAGACTGTGAACCGTCTTGAAGGAGCCTATGCGATCGTTCTCACCAGCGCAGAACAGCCGAAGACAATACTCTGCGCTCGTCAAGAGAGCCCTCTCGTCTTGGGTCTCGGAGACGGTGAATATTACTGCGCTTCAGATTTCGCAGCATTCTTACCGCTCACCCGCAAAGCGGTACTTCTCGACGAAGGAGAAATGGCCGTTCTAGATCCTAAAGGGGTGAAGATTCTCAAGCTGAAAAATGCCGCCCCAGTAAAACGAGAAGCCATCACCATCACTTGGGACCCCGAGTCTGCAAAGAAGCAAGGCTTCCGACACTTCATGCTGAAAGAAATACATGAACAGGCACAAGCCCTGCGTGACGCTCTCCGAACAGAGCAAGTATACTACGACCAATTCTCCCGCAAGATCATTGAAGCCGACAAGGTCTTCATCGTAGCCTGCGGCACCTCATATCACGCCGGGCTCGTCGGCAGCATAGCCCTAGCGAAAATAGCAGGGATCAACGCCCGAGCAGTCATCGCCAGCGAATTCTCTGAAGAAGCACTGGATCTAGTAACTTCGAAGACGGTCGTTCTAGCTATCAGCCAATCTGGTGAGACCATGGACACACTCAACGCAGTACGTGACGCAAAAGCGAAGGGCGCGACGATTCTGAGCGTCCTGAACGTGCTGGGTTCGACTCTGATGCGACTCTCCACCGTCTACATTGACCAGAACGCAGGACCGGAGATAGGAGTGGCCTCAACCAAGGCCTTCACCAGCCAGATCGCGGTGCTTCTACGTCTTGCAGCGACCATCGGCCGGAAGAAGGGCGAGGTATCTGCGAAAGAGATTAGCGAGCTAGAAAACGCGCTCCACAAAACCCCCGCTCTCATCCAGAGCATTCTGAACACTAAAGTCGAAGATGTCAAGAAAATAGCCGAAGAGTGCGACGGCGCATCAAGTGTCTGTTTCCTGGGACGGGGAATCAATGTCCCGACTGCTCTCGAAGGTCGTCTCAAACTCCTGGAACTTAGCTATGTACCGGCGATTGCTTATCCGGCCGGTGAGAGCAAACATGGATTCATCGCACTCATCGAAGAAGGATTTCCAGTGATCTTTGTCGCACCTAATGACGACACCCACAAACGGATCGTCGGAAACATTATGGAGATGAAGGATCGTGGTGCCCGGATCATTTCAATAATTGAGGAAGGAGATGAAGAGATCAGAAACCTCTCCGATCGGGTCATTGAAATTTCAGAGTCTCTGCCCTCCCTGGTAACTCCCCTCGTGTATGTGGTACCATTGCAGCTGCTGGCATACTACCTATCCGTGATCAAAGGACACGACCCTGACTACCCCCGCAACCTAGCAAAGAGCGTCACCGTCGAATAGGACAACCCTCCTTGTCCAACAGATCTTCAGTTGAACAGGAATACTTGGAGTCCAAACTGGAAAGCGCGTTAGACGACTCGTGGTCGAAAGTCAACATCGCTCTCGACAAGACATCCAAGTCGTCGGCTGATCTCGCAATGGGGATCTGGTTCGCCGCAGAAGCTCTGGAGTACAGCAGCCTTCTGTTCAATCTGACTTATGGTTTGGAGGATGTGAAACCTGCTATCAAACTTCGAAAAGGCGAAGCTGCTATAGTCCTCGTTAAGGACTCTATGGAGCTTCTAAAGCGAGCACGGGAAGGACGCAAGAGGTCTGCCGCGGATGCATACGTCAACCTTAGAACAGCCGCCGACTTCCTGAAATCCGCTCATTTGGAACAAGTCAGGAAATCTACCAATAAACGGGAATAGCGTTTAACTAGAGGTTTCGTCCGGGCGAAAAGCTCTCGCAGGTCTCTGCGTGTTTCGCTCGATCACTTGTCTCGCAGGCGGCGTCGGCGCCGCTCGCTTCCTAGATGGCCTCGCCAAAGTATTTCCTG
>VBBB01000033.1:0-2629 GCA_005882955.1 Candidatus Bathyarchaeota archaeon
CGACGAGC
This sequence comes from Candidatus Bathyarchaeota archaeon, assembly GCA_005882955.1. Taxonomy (GTDB): domain Archaea; phylum Thermoproteota; class Bathyarchaeia; order 40CM-2-53-6; family 40CM-2-53-6; genus 40CM-2-53-6. Next base: position 9 of record VBBB01000033.1, read on the forward strand.
CCGAATGCGATGAGCGAAGCGTCGTAGTTGAAATTAGGAATCTGTAAAGCTTGAGTCGAATCAGGCGCGACCCTAGAGAAGAGGTCCAGAGGAAATCCCGCTTGATGGCTCAGAGTATGTTTACGGATGAGCCCGAGACAAACGGAGAGGAGTTAGATCTCAAGAAACTGTTCGCTCGGATCCTTGAGAAAGATGACTGGACCGACAAACTCGCGTCTGGGTATGGGAAGATACGAGGCAGGATTCATCGGCCTCAGAGAGACACCAGACTCTCGAAGGGGCTTCGATTACTCGTTCCAGATATGAAAGAGGTGGGGAAAGCCTACGTCGAAATGACGAGTGGCTACAAAGACTTCATCAGAGACGTGGTGAAAGCATCGCGTCTGCGTCAAGAAATACAGAAGGATACCTACTCAAAGAGAGACCCGTCGCATGAAGATCTCTGAAATCCAGAGTACTTCCTGCTACTAGCCAACTTCCCTCTCCGTGAGACTTATCAGCAATCCGAATCATCGAAGCTAAGATACCGGGAGAGAAGCCAGGTCCATTGCCCGCTAGAATAGCTACAAAAATCGTCTGCACCATCGGCCCGGCGTCAAGCTCCCCCAATGTTCTAGGCCATATGATCCGAGCTGGAATGGATGTTGCCAGGATCAACTTCTCACACGGAACCTACGAAGAACACTTGAAGAACATCAAATCAATTAGGAAAGTCAGCCACAATCTTCGCCGCCCAGTAGCCATTCTTCAGGACCTGCCCGGTCCGAAGCTCAGAGTGGGAAAACTCGCCCAAGAGCCGATGCATCTCCGACGGCTCGACACTGTAACCCTGACAGCCAAACCCTCCAAGGCAAAAAGCAAGATCCCTGTCGCATATCCTGACTTGCCGAAAACGGTGAGGAAGGGGGACACGATCTATTTGGCTGACGGGTCCATCAGGCTCGAAGTCCTTCGGACCACGCGAGATGAAGTTGAAGCACGAGTTCTGGTAGGCGGAGATCTAATTTCCGGCAAGGGCCTGAACCTTCCTAGGTTGCGAGCACGCGTACCCGCGATAACGCGGGAGGATCGGGAGCATCTACACTTTGGATTTGAGAATAATGTCGACATGGTCGCCGTATCGTTCGTCCAGAGAGCCGACGACATACGAATGGCGCGGAAGATCGCGGGCGAGAAGGGACGAGAATTGTTTGCGGTTGCTAAGATCGAGAAGAAAGAAGCGGTTGAGAATCTGGAGGAGATTGTCAAGGAAGCAGACGGGGTCATGGTTGCACGAGGAGACCTCGGGGTAGAGCTGAGCCTAGAGCGGATTCCGATTGTTCAGAAGAGGATCATATTCGAGGCGAACCGCCAAGCAAAACCAGTGATTACGGCCACTCAGATGCTGGAGTCGATGATCTCTGCACCCACGCCTACAAGAGCGGAGGTGACGGACGTTGCTAACGCGATCCTTGACGGCTCAGATGCGTTGATGCTGTCTGAGGAGACGGCTATCGGAAGCTACCCGGTTGAAGCGGTGAAGACCCTTCAGAAGGTTGGGCAAGAAACAGAACGCTATCTTCCTAAACAGATTACACAGCAGAGACGCGAATGGCACGAGAATAGTCAAGAGGACGCAATCGCTTTCGCCGCCTGCGAGACCGCGCTCCAGATATCAGCAGCAGCCATCGTCACACCAACCCGCACCGGTAAGACCGCCCGTCGAGTCTCAAAATACCGACCACCTCTACCCATTGTCGCGCTAACCTCTCAATCTGAAGTCGAAAAACAATTACTACTTTCATGGGGAGTGCAGACAGTAAGACGAGAAATGGAATCAACGGAGTCCATATTCACCGAGGCGGAGAAGACTATCAAGAGACTCAAGCTGGCACGGAAAGGCAACACGATAGTAATCGTGTCCGGAGATCCTAAAGGTCCCATGGGACGAACAGACCTCTTGAAAATCCAGAGAGTAAGATAGACCCATCGCACTCGAAAGGCTTTATTGGTAAGCGTCGCGGTACCGCGTCGCTCCGCTAAGAAGATCCAGAAAATGAAGCATCGTCGTCCAACAAACCCTGAACTGCTCAGCGCTATAGGCTACCTCATGAGGGCGGGAAAACAGTACCAGACACCGCTCTGGATCACGATCGCCAGCTTCTTGGGCAAATCTCGCAGAACAAGAATTGTCCTGAATCTGGGCCAGGTTTCAAAGAACCTCAAGGGAGGAGAAGTCATCGCAGTCCCAGGAAAAGTCCTCGGATCAGGCGAGCCGAAAGAGAAGTTGACCATAGCCGCCTTCAAATTCTCGCCACGAGCACTCGTCAAAGTCGAGAAGGCAGGAGGACGCTGCATTCCCTTCTCGCGGCTCGTTGAAGAGAATCCTCGCGGAACAAACGTCAGACTGCTTCGATAACCATAACGTGCCCGAGTAGAAACAGCCGAAACAGTTCGGCTAGGCCGCCGCAGATTGAAGTTTCGTTTGTCCCAAGATCCCCTCACTGACACATTCAGGAGCCTGAGGCTCAAGAAAATATTCCAGAGATTCCACGAGTCCTAGATCGCGCGTCGGCGCTCATAGAGTAGTGTCTACAACTCGGCCATGGATCGCGGGAATCGAGTGCGAGCGAAGCTCACAG
>VBBB01000033.1:2683-4421 GCA_005882955.1 Candidatus Bathyarchaeota archaeon
GCTCGGACACCAGGGTCCTGATCAGCGAGCGCTTTCACTTCATCTGGCGAGCCTCTGTAGATCTCTAGTCCTCGCAGATCACGGTCGGGCGAGCCAAGGAGTGGACCCGCGGCCAGCAGAACCCCTGCATCGTGCAACTTGGCGAGGTGTGCCATATGAGCGTCCTGAAGCGCATTTTCCTCTTCTTCACCTAGTTTGGGTGCGTCGACGCGCAGGATTAACAATCCTATTGTGAACCGATCAAAGTCCAGCGACTTGACACCTACCACATCGCGGTACTCTTCGCGCGTATATGAACGTGGAAAGGACCAGAAGAATACTTAGAAAATCTGATTCTGCACAAAACGAGCGGCCGACCATACGGTTACCAAGGCTCGGCTTCGAGGACTAACGGTTTTATCGTTGCGGGAGCCAAGAATTTAGGGGCCTCCATGTCGGAAGGCGAGCGTAGACTCGCTGCAATCATGTTCACTGACATGGTGGACTACACCATCATGTCGGAAAAGAATGAGACACTCGCGCTATCCCTGCTCGAAGAGCACAGGCAGTTGCTGCGTCCGGTCTTTGCGAGACATGGAGGTCGTGAAGTCAAGACCATCGGCGATGGCTTCCTTGTCGAATTTCCGAGTGCTCTTGAAGCAGTAAGATGTGCCCTAGTGATCCAGCAGCTCATGTACAAGCGAAATCATGACGTTTCTTCTGAGAGAAAGATACTGCTCGGAGTCGCAGTTCACCTTGGGGATGTTGAGCACCGAGGTGGAGACGTCTATGGAGACGCCGTGAATATCGCTTCAAGAATACAGTCTCTTGCAGACCCCGGAGGGATCTGCATAACTCAACAGGTCTTTGATCACGTACGAAACAGCGAAGAATTCCATACAGTGGGTCTTGGACAAAACCTGTTGAAGAACGTGCAGTTGCCTACGATGGTTTACAAAGTTCTGCCGCCGACAGAAGGGACAAAACTCGCCAAGATTGAAACGCTTGAGCCTCGAAGGGTTGCCGCACTTCCGTTGACGATTCTTAGTTCGGACCAACAGGACGAATATTTTGCGGACGGCCTTACCGAGGAGATCATCAACACGCTCTCCTCGATTACTGGACTTAAAGTGATCGCAAGAACATCTATCATGCAGTACAAGCAAGTAAACANGTAGGCGAGATTGGACGAGAACTCAAGATCGGAACAATTCTTGAGGGAAGCGTAAGGAAAGCTGGAAGCAGACTCAGGATCAGCGTCCAGCTGATCGATGTCGGAAGCGAAGCGCCTATTTGGGCTCAGAAGTACGACAGAGAACTGGAGGACGTTTTCAAGATACAGACTCACATCGCGGACCGAGTAGCCGAAGCTTTGAAAGTTCAGCTCCTCAAAGAAAACAGAAAACTCATCGAAGACAAAGCTCCCGAAAACATAGGAGCCTATGTCCTCTACCTGAGAGGGAGATACTATTCGAGCAAGAGGACGAAGGAAGACCTCGAGAAGGCAATAACGTATTTCGGGGAAGCGATAAAGAAGGATCCCAACTACGCCCTGGCTCACGCGGGAATGGCGGACTGTCATACCCTGATGGGACGCCATCTCTACCTCCCGTCCAGAGAGGCGTTCGAGAAAGCACGAGGCTACGCTTACAGAGCATTAGAACTCAATGATAACCTTGCAGAAGCACACACCGCACTCGCCGCGGTTCTGATGATTTACAACTGGGACTGGGACCTGGCAGAAGAACAGTTCAAGCTG
>VBBB01000034.1:0-2242 GCA_005882955.1 Candidatus Bathyarchaeota archaeon
TAGCACTACTATCGATAGGAGGATAGGATCAAGTTGAGCATCAAAAACGAAGTCAAACGAACCTACGGACCCGCTCTCAGGCTGGCAATTGTCTCAATGCTCCTCTGCGGCTTTGCCTTCCCACTGTTGGTAACAGGGTTTGCTCAAGTCATCCTGCACGATCAAGCAAATGGCTCGATAGCTCATCTTAACGGGAGCAACGGTAGGTCAGTAGGCTCGTATCTTATTGCTCAGAACTTCTCCTCACCATTCTTCTTCCATTCACGAAATGTGACGCTGTCAGCTTCGGGCGTAGACCCGGACATCACGCTTGAAGATGCACTCTCACAAATACCACGAATATCGGCCGCCACCAATATCACACAGAGTGATCTTTCTAGGCTTGTCGGTCAAAACGTTGAACGGACGTCGTGGGTTTTCGGGGACGAGTATGTGAATGTGCTCCGCATGAACCTAGTTCTTATTGAATCGTATCAGTCGACATACCAGAAGCTTGATCCCGCTCTATTCGCACAGTGAACAGGTTCAACTCACTCTTCGAATTATTACCTGAGGAATTATTCCTAAGGGAATAGTTCTTCTGGACCGGGGGGCAAGACCCAAAAGCGCTGAACTCTCTTTTGTCGATTGGATGACTGATTTCTCCCGGTTCACTCCCAAGAACATTCTCCGAGCCGTTCTACTAGCTATTTTTCCGTGGATTCCTCCCGTTCTCTTCGAGAAGACGGATTTCTATTTCCACCTGACGCATAACCCGGATTGGTACTACAATCTCTCGGGAAACAGACTCCTTGTCGACCTAGCGTCGTTTGCTGTCTGGGGAATCGTGGCTGCCTATCTTCTCAGGCCTCGATGGGCGGTCCTCCAGATCGCCCTCAGCGCTCTCCTGGTCTGGGTCTTGTTCTATGTGGCCTGTCCTATCTACGGACCGGGAGGGGTCTGGCAGCCAGAATGCTACTATTCTGGACCGGATGGTCTCGTCGGGTTAAGATTAGCCGGGATCATGTTCTGCTACGGAGCTCTGCCTGTTCTTGTGAAAGCAGCCGAAAAGCGAGATGCTCTCGATCGAAGAATACGGCCAGCGTTAGCCGTCCTGGGCGGAATTGTTTTGAGCGTGGTCATGATCTGGTTTCCTCTCAGCGCATGGTTCTCCGGCGTTACATACCTACCGTCATTCCTGATCTTTCAGACGTTGCTACTTGTCGGAGTATCTCAGATTGCTTCTGGAGTACTCGCAGCACGCATAGGACGGTCCTTGAAGGTAGGTGCAGTCTCGGGCGTAGTCTCGCTACTCTTCATCTCCGCGCTCTTCTGGACGCCTGAGTGTCCCGGCTGTGATCGAAGCTTGCTGTTTCTCTTCGCTCCATTATGGGCAGTCTTTGCATTGGTGGGCAGTGTCGCGGAACTGGGCCTACCGTCAAGGCTACGGTTGCCCAAGGTATCGGGTCGGCTGGGAACCATCAGGATCGAAGATGTCCAACGAGTCGGACTTGCTCTTGTCCTAACTGTCTGTTTATGGACGCTCGTAGCTCATAATTTCTGGGACGCAAGTGTACTATTCGCTTCCTCCATCTCGTCAAGTCCGGGAGAACTTACGTTAGGTCAGCCCTTCTATCCGTACGTCGGGGGCTACTACAACTCGACCCAGTATCGAATATGCTGTGTCGAGATTGGAGTCAGCATCTCCATGGCCAATCCGCGTATCTTGGCTCCTGACAATTTCTTGTTAGCAGGCATGGGTGTCCAGTCGCCCAACTGCTGTGTTGACGGGTGGGATTTTGGTTGGAGGGCCGACGTCCTCCTCTTACCGAACAGCAGCCTGATGATTTCAGGCTCATCTTGGGAGACGTGTGATGGCAACGCCAACTGTGGCGGATACTTCTGGGAACATCTCTGGTATCACTCTCAGACCACCCTTAATCCGCAGAATATCTCTACGCCGATCTACCTGCGAATGCAGTGGGAGCCCGTCACTGTTGATGGCCAGCCACGAAGCCTCGTTAACTGGTACTACAACACAACTGGAGTAGCATGGACCAGGTTCGGAAGCTATCTCCCAGACCGCAGACTTGGAACCTACTTTGACATTGGGCTCTCGGGCGGCCCCGCCTCAGAAATCCCGCAGGGATCAGCCTTTCTGTATCAGTTCGGCGTCGCAAGCAAACTGCCGGTTCCGGGTTGGAGCGCGAGCCTGCTCTATCCTTCTTTCCAGTACCAGGGATCCTGGCGTGCAATGGAGAGG
>VBBB01000034.1:2249-2904 GCA_005882955.1 Candidatus Bathyarchaeota archaeon
GCTAACATTGTCCAAGGAGATTTCTCGTATTGGAAGGTGAACTACCGATGGGGCGGTCGACCGTATCCGGGGGTTACTGCAAGAGCGAACCTGCTAGACTCTACCATACCAGCAGACATCGTGAATTTCTCATATACTGGCGGAACAATGAAGGACTTCACGCCATTATGGTGAAGTAAACAAATCTCGATGAGTTGTTGCTGTTATAGAGACGCCTATCAGACGGCTCTTACTGCGGCGTCCAGGGATCTGGCAACCGGGTGATGCCCTGTGATTCCATGTACGATGTTCCTGATTCCAACCAGCAGCAAAGCGAACGCTAGAAATGCTGCGATGATACTCTGCCCAATCGACATGTCAAGGATAACGATGACCGATAGGATAATTGTCAGAACTCCAATCGCGACAATCACAAGTCTGAGCCAAACAGGCGGGTGTCTTGCAACTCCGACTCCAATTTCGACCGCTCCGACGAGGAGTAGAGCTACGGCGAGGATTCCAATAAGAGTAGCCACCGCGGCCTGAAGATCGAGCAGGGCCGCAATTCCGAGAACGAAGGCGATCACGCCTCCGGTTACGTTTAGCCCTCTCAGTGGGGAAGGTAGGACCGTTGCGAAAGCGCCTACCGCGATTCTGAAGAGCCCGCCGATAATCA
>VBBB01000034.1:2921-5709 GCA_005882955.1 Candidatus Bathyarchaeota archaeon
GTGAATTGAGGATCGGCTAGTGCGATGATCGCCAGGGCAATAACAACGACCCCGCCCAGGACCTCAAGCGCTCGCCAGGGGCCCGAGGCTCTGACCTCGATCTTGCTCAATTGCAGCGAGAAGCGGTTGAGACGCTGAGTATTTAGTGCCTTCCCAATCGGATGAAGTAGTCAGGGAAAAAGGCGTAATACTGCCCCGCGCGATCGGCAGACTATCATGGTCAAGGGTGTTCTTGGACTTCACCACGTCACATCAATATCTAGTGACCCACAGAAAACCCTCGACTTCTACACGAAAATTCTCGGGCTGCGCCTCATCAAACTAACCGTAAATTATGACGACCCCAGTACATATCACGTCTATTTCGGCGACGAGATAGGACACCCGGGAACTGTTCTAACGTTCTTCCCATGGCCCGGTCAACCTAGCGGTCGCAAGGGAGCGGGACAGGCCACAAATACTTCCTTTTCCGTTCCACAAGAATCGATACCTTACTGGCAGGACCGACTAAAGTCGCAGGGCGTTTCTGTGAAAGCTCCCACGCAACGCTTTGGTGATCCTGTGCTCTCTTTTGACGATCATGATGGACAGGGCTTGGAATTGGTTGGAAGCAAGGAAGTCGAAGGAAGGATCGGATGGACGCATGGTCCTGTCCCAAGAGAGCACGCAATCAAAGGATTTCACAGCGTTACACTGTTAGAAGAGGTTCTGGAGAGAACCGAGTCTGTGCTGGTGGACACTCTAGATTTTCGCCAAGTTGGCGAAGAGGAGAACCGTTTCAGGTACGAGGCTGGAAAAGGATCGGCGGGGACAATTGTGGATGTTGTTTCTCGACCCAAGGCTCAGCGTGGATTCGTAAGTGTTGGAACAGTCCACCATGTCGCGTTTCGCGCCTCTAACGACGAACACCAGAAGGATCTACGTCAAGAGATTCTCAAAGCAGATCTAAACGTGACCCCAGTGATCAATCGGAACTACTTCCACTCCATATACTTCCGAGAGCACGGTGGAGTTCTCTTCGAGGTGGCCACAGACCAGCCCGGATTCGCTATCGACGAATCTCCAGAGCAGTTAGGGACACGCCTCACGCTCCCGCCCTGGCTCGAACATTCGAGAGCGGAGATTGAGAGGAACCTGCCTCCTGTGAGTCTACCCAAGCGAATCATAGCGTAGGCAACCCCATCATGCCCAGACCAGACACCGCTCAGAATCTCCAGAAGAACGTTAGAAAGTACATCTTCGAACATTTCGAGGAACACGCGACCGCTCCGGTTCTGGAGCAGATCATGCAAAAGTTTGGTTTAGACAGAACTTCTGCGTTCAACGTACTGGTCAAACTCCAATCCGCTCGACACATCACGCTACTGCCCGGTACGCAGAGAATCCTGATGGCATTTCCTTTCTCAAGCATAGTGACACCCTTCAGGGTGCGAACCGCGGGAAAGGACAGGGACTACTTTGCGAACTGTGCCTGGGACGCAGTGGCCACCCATGTAGCGCTGGGGAAGGAGCAGTGGATAGCCTCCTACTGTCACCATTGCGCGGAAGACATCAAGATCCATCTCAGAGACCAGAGGATGGTCTCTCAAGGGTCCCATAGCCAGCCACTGATCTACCTGGCACTGCCCGCAGCGAAATGGTGGGAAAACATCGTGTTGACATGCTCGAACAATATGGTATTCTTCAGCTCGAAGGACCATCTAGCGGAATGGATGAGAACAGGCTCTGTCACTGGAGGNAAAGATGAGCCTTGACTATGCAAGACCCTCAAGAGAGCAGACAATTGCCCACTTCCAATCCCTCGGATTAACAGGCGATTTCTGGAAGATCTAGCCTCAGGTTCCCGCTGAAGAATTAGTCTATCTCAAATATTCAGCGCCTGGACTGCCATACAAACAGGCAACTGATAAAGAAAACTGGATGAGTTTCGAACCGGATGGTTACTTTGTAGTCTTGACCTCGTGTATCCAGTCTGGCTTGAGGCCGATCTTCCGGTGGTGTTTCTCCACAGCTTCCTTGTTGGGAGCGTTTAAAACGCAGAAGACCTTATTCTCCGTTTCACTGTACACGATGTTCTCGTGGGTGACATCGAACTCGTCCTTCGCTGCATTCTGGGCTTGCTTGAGTTGCTGCTCAGTGAGAGGATTCATCTTTTGTAACTCCATGAACTTTGGCATGGACCCGGAATTTTTGTCAGTGCCGATATACGTCCTAGCAGATTGTTTCGGCCGATAGAAACCGGTTGCTGGACTGGAGCCCACACTTAGGAGAACAGCTGGAGGCCTGCAATCATATTATTCTTAGTAAAGCAGACATTCAACCAGTCGTCCTTCAACTTCCTTCGGACCAAGTAGGTCAGGGTTATGGAACTCAATTGTAATTTGCCGGTTTCGGACAGATACGTCTCGAACGGCTCGGTTCATCTGTGGCTGAGCTTCAGTTAGGATGCTTCTGACGTGCTCGATGAGCTGCGCCGGATCGTGTTCCCCGATCTTCCTTCCCGCCTGAAAACCTCTCGCCCACCATTCATCTAAAGGTCCCAGAATTTCCTCATCCCGCTGAACTTTCTCCGGGCTCAGTCTCCTTTCTTCTAGGTAATCTATGAAATCTCGACCCTCCCAGCCGCAAGTTGGAAGGACCGCCGGGCAACGAGGATGAAACCGGCATCCAGCGGGGGGGTAGACGGCATCGGGAACTTCGCCTCTAGGAAGAATTTTTCGCGCGCGTCTCTTGGGATCTGGAATGGGAATGGCGTTGAGGAGAGCTCGTGTGTAAGGATGTTTTGGAT
>VBBB01000035.1 GCA_005882955.1 Candidatus Bathyarchaeota archaeon
ATTCTTGACCAGATTGCTATCAAAGTAGATCCGACCGACAAGGCGATGTTGAAGAAAATAGCCACCGTCTCACTCGCCAGCAAGCTACTCGCCGAATACGAACAAATCGCGGACCTGACAGTCAACGCGGTTCTTCAAGTGGCAGAGAAGACCGAGGAAGGAGGGTACAAGGTTGACATTGACGACATTAAGGTGGAGAAGAAGCCCGGAGAATCGCTTCTTGATACAGTACTGATAAAAGGCATCGTGCTGGACAAAGAGGTTGTCCATCCAGGAATGCCCAAGAGAATTGAGGATGCGAAGATCGCTCTTGTCGACTCTCCACTCGAAGTTGAGAAGACGGAGTTTGATGCCAAGATAAACATCGAGAATCCTGAGCAGATGAAATCATTCCTCGACGAAGAGGAGAAGATGCTGAAAGACATGGTGGAAAAGGTCGCGGGTGCGGGCGCTAACGTATTGCTATGCGAGAAGGGGATCGATGATGTAGCTCAGCACTACCTCGCAAAGAAGGGAATCCTCGCGGTTCGAAGAGTAAAACAGTCTGACATTGAGAAACTTGTGAAAGCTACGGGTGCGAAGATTGTCAGTAACCTCGACGACCTAAAGGCCGGCGACTTAGGCAAGGCAGCTCTGGTGGAAGAGAGAAAGATCGGAGACGACAAGATGACCTTCGTCGAAGGTGCGAGGAACCCGAAGGCGGTAACAATTCTCGTCCGAGGGGGAAGCGAGAGACTTGTCGACGAGGCTGAGAGGTCAATTCATGACGCGTTGTGCGTTGTAAGAGACGTGGTTCGAGATCCTCGGATCGTGGGAGGCGGGGGTGCACCGGAGGCAGAGATAGCCAAGCAGCTCAGAGGATTCGCGCAGAAACAGGAAGGAAAGGAACAGCTCGCAGTCCTAGCATTCGCCAACGGATTAGAATCAGTGCCGGTCGCTCTAGCGGAGAACGCCGGGCTTGACCCGATCGACATTATGGTCCAACTCCGTGCAGCACATGAAAAAGGACAGATATGGTATGGGGTTGACGTGTTCGAGGGCAAGGCTGCAGATCTGAAGGAGAAGGGCGTGCTTGAGCCTCACGGCGTAAAGATGCAGGTCATAAAATCTGCATCCGAAGCGGCCGGAATGATCCTGAAGATAGATGACGTGATAGCGTCAGCAAAATCGAAAGACTCTCCGGGACCTCCGAAACACGACGGAGAAGGTGGCGAAGAGGGAGCAAGTGAGTACTAGAGAGCCCGACAGTATTGAGATCGGGCCCCCTAAGCTCACACGCTTCGAACGAGCAAGGGTCGTAGGCGCGCGCGCGCTTCAAGTCTCAATGGGCGCACCAGTACTATTGGATCTCAAAGACCCCACACTCTCACCCATCGACATTGCACTAATGGAGCTGGATGAAGGAGTCCTCCCCATCAGCATCCGACGAGCACTACCAGACGGGACAAGCCAGAACATCCCGCTCAAATGGTTGCTCCACCCTGAGGAAGAGAGAAAGCTCAGGGGAAAGAAAGAAGACTCCTAAGTCTGCGGCTTAGTGTCAGATTACAACTTGGAACCTGTCGACAGGGAGGAGACGTTCTCCTGGAAAGTAGCTACAGTAATCATGCTACTACTCTCGCTGTTCGCCCTGACAATGACCCTGTTGGGAATGAATCCCTTCACGTTACTCTTCAACGTCGCACTAGTCTACTTGCCGACAGTAATACTGCTCGGCTCTACCCTATTCAAGAGAACCAAGCAATCTTCGTAGAACGAACGTTCTAAGAAGCAACGCCCGAAGCGGTTGTATATGGAAGCCTGACACTCATCAGAAAAGCGTCAGCCCCATCATGATAATAGTGCGAAACTGTTCGAACCGTATCGAACCCCATATCCTTGTACAGCTTAACGGCTTCCTCATTCGCGGTTCGAACCTCCAAGAAGCACTCCTCGCCCCCGTGCAATTCTAGCGCTTTCATCGCAGAGACTACGAGTTCTCTTCCGATCCCTCTTCTACGAAAGTCAGGCAGTACGGCTACAGATACTACATGTCCCTTTCGGACCATGCGGAAGCGTCGGAGGTCGGAGAAGCCGAACTCGAGTCGGCACATTATGTATCCGACAACCTTGTTGTCACGCTCTGCAATGATGAAGGCCTCAGGACAGCTCTTGTAGACCTCCATGAAAAAGTATGCACTGTAGTTTTCTGGAAGACAGACCCTGTTTATCTCAACGACTGACGAAAGATCATCGGGCCTAAAAGGCCGAAGAAGATAGGGCGCTTCCAGCAACTAGCCTCTGCCATAGAAGAAAACCTCTGACCCTATAATATCTTGTCGTCGAATTCACGACTAGGGATTGCGGTTGACAACACGTTTAAATTGCTAAGAACCCGCGAGCGAAGAAAACGGCGATTTCTACGAATGAGTGACGTCCCGCAACAACCGCCCCAACCAGCAACTGAACCGAACTTCGCCCCATACACGGGCCCATCACTAGAGACAGTCAAATCGATAGTCGCGTCACAATTCCAAGTCACGGACGCGTTTCTCGATCCCTACGGGGTCCCAACTATTCTTGTTTCCGCGGAGCCCGCAAAAAACAAATTCAAGAATGTCGTAGAGCAGCTACGACTGCACACACGCTGACAATCAAAGTTTTCCAGAAACCCCAGATAAAACCCTCCCGCAGAACTATCAATCTGGGACTCTTCCTCGCCACAGTCGTCACAGTAACCGTCGCAGGATACTTCCTTTGGACGGGAGGACTGGGCGGATCGCAGACCCTTCAGGCACAATTCGACCAGATAGTCTCACCTGGAGCCAGTTCCTACGTCGAAGCCGCGACTTTCGCGGTTGGGCTACTCGCTATAATCGGTCTTCACGAATTCGGTCACAAAGCCGCCACAACATATCACAAACTGGACGCCACGTTCC
>VBBB01000052.1:0-5914 GCA_005882955.1 Candidatus Bathyarchaeota archaeon
CGTATCGCCATGCGGAGAACGAGCCTCTGCATCGAGCTGTTTCCGAAGAAGATACGGAAAGCAAAGGCGACCCGAACCTTCCTCACCTCCATAGATGAGGCGTCCGAGGCGAATGCGAAGGTCAGAGATTTCGACATTATCCTCTCAAAGTTATCTACATACAAACCTGACCTGAGCATGGAAGAGCGGACCTCCGGAATCAAGGAAATGCGTGAGTCTCAGCTACAGCCCGCCCGACGCCAAACAATCGCGCTCCGGAAGGAACGCGTACCCAGGATAAGAGAGAAGGATTTGTCAGTCCCGAAACTTCAGAAACGCCTCAACAAGACCACGAACCAGCTCATCGCCGCGATCAACGGTCGACTGCCGATAGTCTTGAGGGACCCCAACAATGTCCGGGACCTACATCTTTTGAGAATCGATTGCCGACGACTCCGCTACTTGGCTGAACTATTCCCATCTAAGAAAACTACCAGGTTGTTGTCACGGCTTCGATCCTGGCAATCCCAGCTCGGATTCATCCACGACAGCGATCTAACAATTGAGTATTTGCGAAATCTAGGAGATGCCCCAGAAATGCAGCCCGTCCTGAGCGACTTAGTGACCCACAGAATGCAGAGCTACGAGAAATTTGGCTCGATCGCAAAGCCGATCACTCCAGTTAGCCTTCTTCCCTAGAATTCTTTCTTAAAGAAGCGAAGCGATGGGGAGTTGGCCCGAATTGCCCTTTTATAAGATGGAGCGACCGTCCGATTCCGAAACGATGGTGGATCAGGGCCCCATGTGTCCACTAAGATCCTCTTCTCGCAATATCCACGAGCCTAGATTCTGGGCCCGAGGCTCGAACCCTCGCATCATCAGAACCGTCGAAGGGGTAATCATCGTCACCGCCATTTTTCTGCTCGTTGTCGAAGTTATCGTGAATGGCGGCCTAAATTCAATCGTCAAAAATGGACTCACACCCGAGCTTCCTTTGTTTGCGGTTTTCACTCTGGGCCGAATGACAATCGCCTATGCATTAGCCCTCGCTTTCGCCCTATCATATGGAATCGCGACGGTGATGAGCCATCGAGCATCACACGTTCTCCTGCCCTTGCTGGATATTTTCCAGTCCGTCCCAGTGCTGGGATACCTTCCAATCGTCTTTGCAATATTCCTCGGAAGCGGCACACAGGCGAATCCTTTCGGTCTTCAGATCGCCGCCATCATATTGATCTTCACCGCAATGGCTTGGTCTCCTACATTCGGAGTGATAGCAGGGATAAACGCCATCCCGGCCGATATCAAAGAAGCATCACGCGCCTACGGACTGAGAGGCGTAAGATATCTTCGACAAATCGTGCTCCCTGCGGTTTACCCGGAACTCATCTGGACGAGCATATTGGCTTGGGGATCAGGTTGGTACCTGATTCCGATTGAAGAATATGTCCCATTCAAGGGCTCGCCAGTTTCGGCAGGCGGCCTCGGATCATACATCGCTCAAGCCTCCGCCCATTCAGACTTAGCTTCTGCTCTTTTGGGACTAATCATCCTCGTAGGCATGATCTACGCGATCGACCAACTGGTATGGAGACCCTTAGGGGCGAGAGCTGAGAAGTACAAGTATGAATCAGTCGCCGCGCCCAGAACAACTGCGACTCCAAGGAGCGTCGTTTCCGAGGGAGTCAAAAGGTACGAAGATCGTATCGTATCTCCAGTCCGTACTTTCTACAAGTCACAAAGGTCGATCGTGACAAGAGCTCTCGAAGTTGTAAGAGTTACGAAGCTACTCCATGTCACTGAGAGATTGAGGTTTCCTGAACGGATCAGCAGAATACCGTTCTGGGGAAGACTCTTGAGCTATGCTATTTTTCTCGGACTGGTCGCCTTCGGCCTCGAACTTCTGATCGCTCCTAGATCCGTGTCGATTGTAAACGCTCTCACCATACTCGCTGCTAATGTGAGTCACAGCCTACCTTATCGCACTTGGCTGGACCCTTGCTGCAGGAATACTAATCGCGAGGAGCCAGAGACTTTCCCGGTGGCTAGTTCCCATATTCGACATCGGCCAATCGATTCCCGCCACAGCATTGTTTCCGCTGGTGGTGATAATTCTGGTCAATCCATTCAAGAACACCCCTTATCTAGGAGTTACCCTCAACCTTGCTTCCATCATCCTTCTGCTGACGGGCATGCAATGGTATCTTCTGTTCAACATAGTCGGAGCAATTAACAGCGTTCCGAACGACATCAACGAGGCGACGAAGGCATACGGTGTTAAGGGTGGACGCTACGTGAAACAGATTCTGATTCCAGCCGCCTTCCCCGCCATACTCATTGGCAGCATACAGGCCTGGGGCGGAGGATGGAACGCCCTCATAGTCTCCGAGTATATTGACCCGAACGCGAACGTGCCTGGACTCGGCTCTTTTCTGGTAGGAGCCTCAAACCTATCGAACGTTCTCCTCTCCTCTGTCGAGATATTCGCAGCCCTGCTCGCCATGACCGCAACAGTCCTAGCCATCAACAGGCTCGTCTGGAGACGATTGCTAAGGAAGGCTGATCGGTACAAGTTCGAGGCATAGCGGTCTTTGACCCAGTCTCCGGAATCTCTCCCTGACATCAAGAACGTGTCCCAGTCAGCTGAGCCCCTTCTCGAAATCAAGGACGTCTCCAAGATTTATCCCGGAGAGGGGAAGAACACCACAGTCTTTGAGGACATCAATTTCAACGTCTACAAGGAATTCCTCTGCATCGTGGGACCCTCGGGATGCGGCAAGAGCACGCTTTTGCGGATCATAGATGGGCTTGACCAGCCGACCTCAGGCCGGGTCCTATTCCACGGCCAACCAATCACGGCACCCAGCCCCAAGATTGGAGTCATATTCCAGACATTCGCTCTAATTCCATGGAAGACGGTCCTAGGCAACGTAGAGATGGCCCTCCAGGCCACGACCGTTCCCAAAGACGAACAAGTGAAAATTGCGAAGAAGTACATTCAAGATGTGGGATTGGAGGGCTTCGAAACCGCTTATCCCAAGGAACTGTCCGGTGGAATGAAGCAGAGGGTAGGGATCGCCCGCGCTCTAGCTCTCCAGCCAGAGGTGTTGCTGATGGACGAGCCCTTCTCCAGCCTTGATGCTCTTACTGCGGAGAACCTTCGTCAGGAAGTCTTGGAGATATGGCGGGACCCGGTCTATGCCACCAACTGTGTGGTAATGGTGACACATAATGTTCAGGAAGCGGTCTACATGGCGGATCGAGTCATAGTTTTGAATCATCGTCCCGCGAAGATCGTTGACGATGTCCAGATAACGCTAGAGAGGCCTAGGAATCAGAGGGATCCAACAATGTTTGACTATTCTGACAGAATCATTTCTAAGATCAGCTAAGATTATTCCCTTGGCAAGAGACTTCATATCTGAATAATCCAGCAAACACTCCCCAGCTTATCAGAACGTTGAGAATAGTAGGAAGATCGGTCGTGTAGCCGAACTTAGAGCTTAGAAACCTAGCCAGTTCGAACCGGCTTAACTGCTTCTTTTCATGAACCATCCGGACTACGTCGGCGAACGGCTCAAGACTCACGAGCCTATCGTGAACTATCTTCTTCCGCTCCGGGATCTTACCATTAAGCGCCTTTTTGCCAAGATCGGTGAGGGAGATGTCTCCTTGTTGCACAGCGACGAGCGCCAAGTACTCGGCGGTATCGATTATGGGAAGCAGCTCGTCAAGGGCAATCCTGAGGTCTATTGTGAGGTTCGCTACGTCCGTCTTGCCGTTATACGCCCTTAGCAGGTCCAGTAGGCCAAAGACTCTGTTGACTCCCGCGGTTGGAAGCATCTCTTGATACAGATCAGAGGCAACTCATTACAGGTTAAAGAACTTCCGAAGAAACATGGTTGATCTCAGAAATGAGACCGGAACTCCCGAGGCTGAAAGATATTGAAGCTGCGGCAAAACGAATATCCGCGGTTTGTTCTAGAACCCCGCTGATCGAAGCGCCAGCACTCTCCCGACGATTCGGGTGTAGAATCTTCCTGAAGCTTGAATGCTTCCAGCCAATACGGGTCTTCAAGATCCGGGGAGCCTACAACAAAATCTCGCAATTATCCGCCAAGAAAATAGTTGCCGCATCATCCGGTAATCATGGCATTGCGGTAGCCTATTGCTCACGACTGCTGGGAAAGCAATGTACTGTCGTAGTACCCGAGACTGCCGTCAAGGAAAAGGTTGACGTTATAGAAGAATACGGGGCGGGGGTTGTCAAATTCGGAAAATACCATTCTGATAGAGAGGCAAAAGCTCGTGAAATCGCCGGTGAGACCAGCGCAACCTTCGTTCCTCCATTCAACGATCCCGACATTATCGCAGGCCAGGGAACATGTGGGCTTGAGATAACACAACAACTCGACGACTTCGACTCGGTCATTGTTACAGTTGGTGGAGGAGGACTCGTCTCCGGAATATCCATCGCCATAAAATCGCTCAAACCCTCTGCACGGGTCTTCGGAGTCGAACCAACCGGGGCTGCCAAGATGCAAGCCTCCCTCAGTGCCGGAAAGATCGTTATGATCAATGAGCCAAAGTCGATCGCTGACGGCTTGATCCCTGCCTCTGTCGGAGACCTAACCTTGGAGGCATGTCAGAAGAATGTCGACGGAATGTTCAGCGTCTCTGATGATGAGATTCTCTCAGCAATGAAACTGCTGATAGAAGAGGCTCACATCTTCCCAGAGCCGTCGGGATCTGCCCCGCTGGCAGTCCTCTCGAAACCGGAGAATTTGAACAAACTGGGCGACCGAGTTGTCCTGGTCGTATCTGGAGGAAACGTCTCTCTTAGCCTCCTAAACCGACTGCTCTCGTAAAGGTTCGTTCCGATCAGTTGCTAGTAGGGATAGCTTCTCTTGTACTCTTCTGGGTTCACTATGTTGCGAGGGCGGAGCCCTTTCAAATACCGAATGGTGTTCTCCACAGCGAGCTGAACCGGCCGACCGGTGGCGAGGCCTGATGGCCCTGAGACATGTGGCGTGCCTATGAAATTTGGCAGTGAGAGAAAGGGGTAGTCTGTCTTGATGGATTCTCGATTTTCCCTATACCACCATACGTCAGTGGCATACCGGAAATTTGGATTAGCCACCAGGTGATCGTACATCGCCTTTTCATCAACGAGTTCCCCACGTGCTACGTTGACAAGGATCCCATCTTTCCTCATCTCGGACAATCGCTCCGCGTTGATGATCCTTGCAGTTTGACCTGTCAGGGGAAGAGCCAAGACTACTACGTGGGATTTCTTGAGAAGCTCGGTCAGCCCGCTTGTTCCGGTGAAGAACTTGACGCCTTTTGCCGCTGACTTTTTCCGGGAGTACGCATAGACTTGCATTCCAAATCCTTTAGCTGCCCGGCCCACGACACTGCCGATTCCGCCGAATCCGAGTATTCCAAGGATCTTCTCTCTCAAAATGGTGATCTCGCTCCCTTCGTCGAGAGTACGTTTGAGGGTCCATTTTTGCTCCCGGAGTGACACGTGGAGTTCTACAACTCTCTTGGCAGCCGAGAGAAGCAAGGCCCATGCATACTCTGCAACCTCGTCTGAGTAAGCCCCGGCGTTACTACTAACGATAGCATTCTTGTTTAAACTGGCGAACGGGATATGGTTGACGCCTGCGAGAATGCTCTGAATGAAAAGCAGGCTAGTCATCTTTTGGAGCCTGTCACTTGTCAGTTGGCTTGGCCAGGAGAATACTACGAGACAATGAATCGAGGGCAGAACTTGGTTCAGGCGATCCTCTGTCAGATCGGCGAGCTTGTAGACCCTAGAGTATCTTGAGAGTGCGCTGATGCTCTTCTCGTCAACGACATCTGTCCCTACCAGTACGTTTTGATTCATCCCGTCACGGCGAGGAACAATCTGGCAAACCGTCATCCTAATAAC
>VBBB01000052.1:5962-6496 GCA_005882955.1 Candidatus Bathyarchaeota archaeon
CAGAGAGACTCTGGATCGGCGCTGCTCCCTCCAAAGATGACCTAGTCGAACTCAAGCGTAACCTTGGGAGCGAGCTTGTGATAATGGACCTGACTGCAAGTCCCGAAGAGAAATCGGTGTGTCGTGAGCTAGGCATAACATATGATGAGAGGACTCCACTGGTGCCTGAGTCAGGTCAGCCTATTCCCATAAGCCGTCTCAAGATAGTGTCCTCGGTCATCGGAGACAATGTCGACTCTGGCAAGAAAGTTGTTCTCCATTGCTTTAAGGGAAGAGGCAGAAGCCCTACGTGTGCAGCTGCTTATCTGATGCTGTCGGGAATGTCAGCGGCCGACGCGAAGAATACGATTACGAGTAAACGCCAAGTCTGGGCTGGAGCTGACGAGAATTACGCAGGGCTCTTGAATGACTTTGGAAAGATAATGGAAATGACGCGATCAATCTTCTGAGAGAGAAAATGATGCCCGTTTGGAGACGGGTCATTCAGCATTATTTCAGACGCTATTGGGCCCTGCTCTTGTTTGCCCAGAGAAA
>VBBB01000053.1 GCA_005882955.1 Candidatus Bathyarchaeota archaeon
AAGAAGAAAGAGTAAGAAGACCCGCCCAATTCACGAGGGGCCGAACTGTACTTTTGTGTCGCGAGGAGCAACTACTTTTGAGATTTTTCAGAGGGGGGTCCCGCCAGTTGAATCTGAACCGGGCGAGTCTAGTGATTCTAGCCGCAAAACGGAACCGTCGATCGTTTTACTGATCGCAGATTAAGCGCAGAGGTCAGCGTGAAAAAGTCGCGATCTCAAATCGCCTGCCCCGATTCCGGATCAGGGCTCATTCTGGGCGAGTCTGACAAGAGCACAATATTCTTGAAAACCGGGCTCCTGTCTCTTCGTGCTGGACCCGCTTGAGACCTTTCAGAAGCTGCGGTTCGAAGATCTTGGTGTTTTCGCCCGAATTGTTATCTTTCTTTTTCTGCTAACTATTGTTTTTCTGTTATCTTTTTCTCGACCCCCCCCGGGGGTATGTCAGAACAAAAAAACTCCTTCACACTTTCAGTCCAGAGCCAATCCTTTGTTGGCGCCGGGAGTGGGATTCGAACCCACGAGGGCGTGACGCCCAACGGCTGTCATGTCAATCGACGAATATCCAGATGGGATCTCGAGGCCGTCGCTTTAACCACTCAGCCATCCCGGCGCAACCCGCGACCAAGACGGAACGAGTCTTAAACCATTTCCAGTAGCCAGGAGAATCGTAAGATCAACGAGAGTTCGAAGGCAAGATACTCTGGACGAAGGGCAGCCGCCCCTCAAGAGTCGGATCCTCCCGCTGAACCCTCCTAGGAAGAATGTGATCCACCACAACCCTCTCCCGTAACATGGACATATGGTCCCGTAGCGACTCCTGGTAAGTGAAATCAACCCTCATCGAATACTGCTGGTAAAGCTCCACTAACGTCTTGTAGATGATCACACGAGCAGATCCTCCGAAGGATTCGTTCAGGACCTTGACCACATCATCGAATTGGGCAGGAATCTCAGACTCTGGAATACCCTTCCTCCGCAGATGATCGTACACAACATCGCGGACACTCGACCCCATGGTCTCAAGGGTTGACCTGAAGCAGTAGGACACAGTATCCTGGAAAGTAGAGACCAATGCGGCTCTCAAAGCAGCATTCCTACACAAAGAGACTCCCTCTCAACGAATACGGATGATGTTACACGCGAGAATACTCGACAGACCTAGTCAGACAAAGCAGTTGCTTAGCTTCGACCTGAACCGATCTGGAAACCAGTAAAAGGAGGCTAGGAAAGACTTCGACCGTAGAAAAAATTGGCAAGCTCCGAGTTCAAAATTGAGAAGATTGTCTCGAGAGAAGTCCTAGATTCCAGAGCAAATCCCACAGTCCAAGTCGACCTCTACACAAAGGCCGGGTTTGGACGATTCTCTGTTCCTTCGGGAGCCTCGAAGGGCCGCCTTGAAGCATTTGAACTCCGCGACGGGGACAGGCAACGGTACGCTGGCTTAGGAGTTCAGAAGGCCGTGGAGAACGTGAACAAGATTCTTGGTCCAAAGATTCTTGGCATGGACTCGCGAGAACAAGCGAAAATCGACAGGGTCCTCATCAATCTGGACGGCACAGAGAACAAAGGAAGACTCGGAGCTAACGCAATTCTCGGGGTCTCGATTGCTCTTGCACGCGCATCTGCTGACACAGCAAAGTCATCTCTCTATCGGACGCTAGCCGAGGGACGGAAGCCGAGCCTTCCATTACCCCTGATGAACATCATTAACGGCGGAAAACACGCAGGGAATGACCTCTCATTCCAAGAGTTCATGATTATCCCAGCCGGGTTCAGAACCTTCAAAGATGCTCTTCGATGCGGAGTCGAAGTCTATCACGCATTACGGTTAAGGCTCGAAGCGAAGTATGGAAAAACAGCCATCAACGTTGGAGACGAAGGCGGATTCGCGCCCCCGATCAACAGTGTCGAGGAAGCGCTAGATTCTCTCGGCCAGAACGTAATCTTAGGCATAGATGCCGCTGCAGACAGCTTCTACGACCAAAAGGCCAGGACCTACAAAGTTGACGGAAAAGAGATCGACACCGACAAGCTTCTCGACCTCTACGTCAACCTTCAAGAAAAATTCCCCCTGAAATCGATAGAAGATCCCTTTCATGACGAAGACTTTGAGAACTTCTCGAGAATCACCAAAAAGCTTGGAGCCAAAGTCCAGATTGTCGGAGACGACCTATTTGTCACCAACATCAAACGCGTAGCCCAGGGAATCCGAGTCAAAGCAGCAAACGCGTTACTAGTGAAGATCAACCAAATTGGCACGTTGACAGAAACGATAGACCGAAGACAATTCCATTGCCGACATATCAGTTGGCCTCGCAACAGGTCAGATTAAGGCCGGAGCCCCAGCCCGAGGAGAGAGGACCTCGAAATACAATCGACTTCTGTTAATCGAAGAAGAGCTTGGTTCCTCGGCTAGATTCTACGGCCCCGAATTCTTGAAAAGCCACAACTAAGGTTCACCGGTAGCGAACTGCAAGGAAATCCTGCCGCAAGAGCAGTACAGTGTACAATTGGTATTCAACGATTTTATATGCCCGACATCCCGCGGATAGTCAGAAGAGTCTGCCATGGGCGAAGTTCGAAAACTGATTGAGGATCCGACCTTCCCTAACGGATGGCCGGTAAAAGAGACCCATATCGACCAC
>VBBB01000054.1 GCA_005882955.1 Candidatus Bathyarchaeota archaeon
AAGCGGGGTCGGCGTGTCGCAATCGTCATAGCTGCTGTTAGTGTATTGACGATAGCCTACTTGGCCTGGAAATATGCTTGGCCCCTTCTAAGATAAGATCAGTCCCACGTTGGCCTGCTGAGCCTCTATGACTGCAGCCGCATCCCTTTGGACTCAGCGGCGGGGATTGTCCGTGGATAGGGTCAGCCTTTCCAGAGTCCTATCGCTGCCCCTGCTAGAAATGTGACCGAGGATATCGGTAACAAGCTGGCCAGTCCGACGGCTTGAGAAGCCACTGGTTGTGCCCCGTTGAAGACGTAGTAGATTGTACTCGCTGAAGGCGTGCTCCACGCAAGATTGAGGTAGTCTGTGACTGCGAGTAGTCCGACCAATGCTACGATAGCTAGGGCGAGCTTGATCGCTCTCTTGACAATCACGCCTAGTAGGATTCCGATGATGAATGTTGTAACGGAGAGCACGGAGATTATGGTGGTTAGATCAAGACCGTTTGCCATGTCGAACCGTATAGTCCTCTTTCTACTGGTATAAGGGGCTATACGGGGGAGAAATTCGAAAAGACGTCTAAAGCGCGAGGGGTTTCAGCGAGATAATCCGTAGTACCGAGACAGGTTGGTTGTCCGAGCTGGTCCTTAAGTCAACCTGCGGAATTTGATAGCAGTTCAATCATAACGAGAGTTTGAAGACTCATCGGCCCGGACGTGCATACTTTGCAAGGATCCCGAATAGTACGGTTCCACGATCTAATTGACCGGGATCCTATCCTTCTTTTCAGTTATCTTTTTCTCGGGTTGTTATCTTTCTTTTTCTCCTAACTATTTCTGGACGTTCCCGGGTATCTCTAAATAAAAAAGTCCTTCACACTTCACGCGAGAAGGTTGTTATGTTGTTGGCGCCGGGAGTGGGATTTGAACCCACGCGCCCCGAAGGGGCACAGGCTGACAGGAGAGCCTATTCCAGACATGGGCCCGCGTGCTAGGCAGACTGCCCGGTACCAGGCTCCGGAATCCCGGCTAAACTGGGCAACGTTTCACCGACTAATTTCCCTTTTGGAAAGCGCGCAAGACGCTAACTCAAAGAATCCAGTATGCGAAACTCGCACAAGAATCGCTCCAAAGGAAGAAGCCTGGGCATGTTTCTTGAGAAGATTAACGAGAGTGGCGATGGGAGCGAGCCAGCCAACAACCCTTAACGGGCGAATGGCAGTGCTCGCGCCCGGGGGACGCCACTCTTGAATTATTTACGTGAGGAATAACAATTCTAAGCCTGGCGTTACCCAGATTTCGAACCGCTCGTAACTACAACAGACTCCTTTGCAGGCACGATTTTAAGTGACTAAACCCCTCTAACACAAGGCAATCTTGGAACGCTGTGCAGTATGCGGAGCAGAAGAATTCATCCCCTACGTCTGCCGATACTGCGGCCGCACCCACTGCGTCCTCCATCGCCTGCCTGAGAACCACGAATGCCCCAACATTCAGCAGGCTCGGGCCCCCAGACAGCCCATAGTGCTAGAGCGACGGCGGACTGGAACGACTCTAAGACTCCTTCAATCTCCACGAATTGGCGTGATGCCTCGACGCGAGCTGGTGGCTCTAAGCGTCGCTTGGATTGTCCTCGGAATAAGCTTCTCGACGAGATACATGTTCGCGTGGTTCGTCACTCCGATAGCCCTTCTCGAGGTGTTTCTCCTGAGCATGATTGTTATCGGTACGGGTTTCCTCGGCCATGAGTTAGCGCACAAGTTCACAGCTCAGAGATACGGCGCGTGGGCCGAGTTCAGACTGTGGACTATAGGAGCAATCATGACTCTCGTTTTTGCGGCCGTATCGCAGGGCACTTTTGTCTTCGCGGCCCCAGGCGCGGTCTACATCGCATCCCGATCCAGCTACATTGGTGACGCGATGGACAAAAAAACCAACGGCATCATTTCGCTCGTGGGACCCTTAGTCAACGTTGCTGCGGCCGGAGTCTTCGCCCTTGCCTACTTCACGCTTCCGGTAATCGGAATCAGCGGAATAATCATCAACAGCCACAATTTTCTCCCATGGGCTATATTCATCAATCTCTGGCTGGGAGCCTTCAACATGATACCCTTCTTCATACTTGACGGGCAGAAAGTCCTGACCTGGAACCGAGCCATCTGGGCACTAGTCACGATTCCCCTATGGCTAGCAACCGCAGCAGCACTCATCCTCCAATTATCCTAACTACTCTGACTTCCATCTCAAGACACTTTGACCAAAGAAACGGTACTCCTGGCCACACTTGGGACAGGCAACATTGTACTCCTCCTCAGCCTTCACTTCCATCACGATCTCTTCTCCACAATTGCAGACGAACGAGACTTGACTCTCGGTCAACAGCGAGTCAACTCTCAGCCCGAACTGTGACGGTCTTCGTTTTCCACAAGCGCGGATAGGCCTCAGCGGGCATTATGACTGTGACAGTTTTCGCAGCCAATCCGTGATCCTCCTTCATCATCTGATCTCTCGACATGAGCGCCTTGGACAAGGCGACTAGTCCATCCTTCAGAGTTCACTCAGCCGGACTATTCCGGGAACTGCCAGCTCTGCTCCGTGACAAATTGAGCTGACCGTAGAATCACGAATATAGACGCGCGGGACATACTCAAATGCTGACTCCATCGGTTTCCCCATTCGTCTCGCTAGCATCTCTCTCTCCTCAGGGTTAGCCTCTGAAAGTTGCATGAGGTCGTACAATGAGAATGAGTCCTCTTCGGTGAAACTTCCTGCGCGAGTACGTCGAAGCTCACGCATGTGAGCGCCAACTCCAAGTACTTCGCCAACGTCATAGACGAGTTTCCGAATGTAGGTTCCTGCCTGACATCCGACCCTGAACAGAACTTCGCGGCCATCGATCTCGACGTCTCGAATGTAGTAGATTCTCCTTTTCCTCACATCTCTCCTTACAGCGGCTCTAACAGGAGGCCTCTGAAGAATGTCCCCGAGGAACTCTTCGAGCACTGCTTGGATTTTCTTCTCTTCCACGTCACCGTGGAGCGCCATTAGGCAGACGTATTCCTTGCCTGTAAGTAGGAAGGCTTGGATCGTTTTTGTTGCATCTTCAAGAGCTAGAGGAAGCACGCCTGTGACCATCGGATTGCTCCGACCTGGTGAAGGTCTCTAGAGTTCCACCATGGCCAGCATGCTTCAGCCGCAACATTCGTTTGACCCAAGCCACAACCTCATGGCTGGACGGCCCGGAGGGCTTGTCCAAGTTGATCAATCCAAAACGAAGATGCTCAGCGAGAGGCCTCTTCGTCGGCGAACAGCCCAGAGCTGGGTCGGTTTCCTCTTCAAGCTTGACCAGTAGCTTTCTCTGCTCTTCCCAGGGCGCCCGCTGAGACACTCATCATCTCCACTTCAACAGTGGAGTTTCGCATCTCTTAAAGAATCTCAACTGAAGAATGGATGTTTGCCGAGACGAGATGAATTCTAAATTTGAGACTGGACCTGTCAGGAGGTTACGAGAACCTGTTTGGGCAGAACGGCTTCCTTGAAGGCTTCGGCCTTCTTTCCCTTGCCGATGGCTTTTGCGACATCCTCGTCCGAGGCTCCTTTCTTGATATCGATGGAGTCTTCGGTAGGTTCGAGGTGTTTCACGTTTGTTCTTCTACGACGAACGCCAGAGATCTTCTGTGGCCCAGTAACTAGGACGAAGTTCTTGTCAATCACGTCAACAATGATGCATTTCTGTCCCGTTTCCCGACCGTTGACTTTCACACATACACGTCCGACTTCAATAGTAGGCATCGGGACAATCTTCCTAGACCGTTCTCGCGGTCGAAATCCTCATTTAAGGTTTCGTCGATTTTCGCCGTGTTTGCTTCGCTCTCCGAACCATAACAGCCGCTGAAACGAGAACCTTCGCTGTGTCCTCAATCGAGCCGAGACTCGTATCGAGAATGAGATGATAGATTGAGCGATCCTCAACCTGAAACCCGTAATGCCGAAGATATCTTTCTCGCTGA
>VBBB01000085.1:0-5191 GCA_005882955.1 Candidatus Bathyarchaeota archaeon
CTGTTTTCCAACGTCGGCTCCGACCAGAGAATCTTCTAGTCCCTTTGGAAGCCAGCCTTCTCCGAGGATTATGAAACGAGGACCATAGATTGAATCTTCTCGATGGAGATGGGTATCTTTCGCAACCGCGTCATATGTTGTGTCTACCGTTTCTCCACTCTCCTTTACCTTGAGAGTGAAATTGACGAGCAGAAAGTCGCCGGCTTTTACGGCCATTGACTAGTTCATCCTCGCAGGCAATCGGGCTAAGGCCTTACGTGCGGCTTCGAGAGCTTCCGATATCCTGCCTTTGAAGCCTAAGTCTGCGGTTGCTGATGCAACAGCGCTTACCGTTGACATGATTTCAGGTGATCCAATGTTGCCCATGATTCCGATTCTGAACATCTTTCCCTTCCACTTTTCCAGGCTACCCCCTAAGTCTATCCCATACTTAGTTCTGATGAGTTCCCTCAGTTTCCCATCCTCGATGCCACTTGGGCAAGCCACCGCGGCGACGGTGTGTGATCGCGATTCAGGCTCCGCCATTAAGCCTAAGCCTAGAGCCTCCATGGCGCCGTAGACCGCGTCCGCACAGATTTGATGCCGTGCAAATCTGGCTGGCAGTCCTTCTTCAAGGATCATGTCGCACGCCTCGTTAAGTGCATAGAATAAGGACACGGCGGGTGTGAAGGGTGTGAAGCCATCCCCCATGTATTTCTTGTACATTGGAAGATCGAGGTAGAAGGATCGGTGCTGCTTCTTCACGCTGATCTTCTCCCACGCCTTCGGGCTCACGCTCACGAACGATAGCCCAGGCGGGCACATCATGCATTTCTGGCTCGCCGTCACACACATGTCCACATTCCATTCATCGACAGGCAATTTGTCGCCCCCGAGAATCGATATCGCGTCCACAATCAGTAGGATGTCTTCCTCCTCGCAGAGTTTTCCGATCTCTTGGAGGCTTCTCACGGTTACTCCTGTGGAGGTCTCGTTGTAGACCACTGAAAGTGCCTTCGCATCAGGGTTTGCTTTGATGATCTTCCTAAAATCCTCTGTTCGGGGTGCCTTTCCCCATTCTGAGCTCACGACCAAGGGTTGACCTCCATAAGCTTTGATCGCTTCCGCTAGTCTCTCGCTGAAGAAGCCGTTGACGTTGACAATGATCTTGTCTCCATCTTCTATTATGTTCTGGAGGGCACATTCGGTCGCCCCTGTTCCCGAGGTTGTGAGAACGAACAAATCTTCCTTGGTCTGAAACACTTTCTTGGTCTTGTTGATTACTTGCGACAATATTTCCTTGAAATCGGGACCCCTGTGGCCCATGAGAGGCTTGATCATAGCCCTCATGACTCTGGGAGGCACGTTGGTTGGACCCGGCAGCATGATCAATTTCTGGGTCTCACTCACAGAGCAGCCCAACCATGTGATGAAGCGCGAGCCCGAGGTCTGGTTCTTTTAAGGATTAGCTCTCAACATGACAGGATTCAATGGTCACGATAACTCTGCTCTCTGATTTCGGATTGACTGATCCATATGTCGCCGAAATGAAAGGAGTTATTCTTAGCGCCAATCCTGATCATAGGATTGTTGATGTGTCACATGGAATTGAACGTCATAACATTGCGATGGGCTCTTTCATCCTCGAAACGGCATTGCCTTACTTCCCTCTGGGCTCGATACATGTAGCCGTTGTCGATCCTGGTGTTGGAACTGAGAGACTGCCCTTGGTAGTGCTGTGCAAGCTCGGAGTACTTGTTGGACCCGATAATGGTCTTCTTGCCAGGGCTGCTGAGAGACTTGGTTTCAAGGCAGCGTATCAAATAGACAGTCAGCGATTCAAAGGTGAGAGGGTCTCTGCAACCTTCCATGGAAGGGACGTGTTCGCGAGGACGGCCGCGAAACTAGCGGACGGATTGAGGCCTGACGCTGTCGGAGCTGTAGTCAAAGAGCTTGTGAGGCTCGACATCCCCAGCGTAAGCGTTTCGGATGAAGGAATGACGTGTACAGTTCTTCACGTTGATTCTTTCGGCAATGTGATTTTGAATTTGGGCGAAGAGGAGTTTCTGCGATTAGGCTTGCACGAGGATCGTCGACTAGAAGTGAAAACGATGCACCGACGATCCTCTGCGTCGATTGCTAGAACGTACTCGAAGATTCACAGTGACCAGCTTGGAATTATATTGGGAAGTCAGGGATATGTCGAAATCGCGATGAGGGAGAGCAGCGCTGCGGCTAGGCTTGGGCTCAAACCATTGAGTCAGGTCGAGATTCGATTTTAGCCAGCCTTGTCGCTCTTTGAAATGTCCCTCAGGCGTTCATCGCCATCGATCTTCTTCAGGTAGCTGGCGACGGCCTTTGGAACGAGTTCTTTCCACGGCCCGTTAGTCAACAATCTTCTTCTGACTTCTGTTGACGTGAACTTCTTGCGGCTGAACATAGGAATGCGTTCGACCCTTAGACCCGCTTCTTTGAGTAATCGAAAGGTTAGAGGTTCGTTCGTGTAGACGACGTCGAAGCTTGGAGTCTGGGACAACAAATGAGCCACCCAGACTTTATGGAATTCATCGTCGGGAAGAGGGATAACGGTGAAACGATCCGGGCGAATCCCCGCTTGTTTGAGGGCCAGCCTTATCATTGTAATTCGTTCTCCGGCAGTAAACGGGTTGTCTAGGGTGTGGCTGTGCTGGGCACTGCCCACGACAATTATCAGCTCATCGACTCGTCCAAGAATATACTTCACCGCTTCCAGATGGCCCAGGTGGAATGGCTGGAATCGACCAACGTAGAGGCCGGTGGCCAACTAATCGCCTTCGGATGGATTCCAAAGAGCTGCTGAATCGATTTTGTCCTCGTCGATCGGCACGTCTTCGCGAACTAGCAACCCACGCTTCGTCGCGCTCCCGCTTTCGCCAAGGGTCCCGCAAAGTGAATAGTTACCTATGGCTAAACTGCTGGGGACAACGCGGTGGCATGGAACGAAGACAGACCATGGATTCGAGCCGACTGCTCCGCCAACAGCTCTTGGCGCTGAGCCGATGTGATTTGAGATTAGTCCATATGTTGTGACTTTGCCCGCAGGAATCTTGTCAAGGACGCCACAGACTTTGGCCTGATGGGTAGAAACGAAGCTTCTGTTTAGTTTCGCATTTTTCGAGTTCTTCGCTCCCTCAAATCGTCTGATCATTTCCTCGGTAAGCCAATGATTGATACGTGTCGGGGATTTGCCACCACTCCTAGCTGAATACTCTTCTAGGCGTTTCTCTAGAATGCGGGAGTTCGAGCCGAAAGAGGAAGCGACAAGTCTATCGTTTTGGTCAACGAGACAACCGAAAGACATCTCCTCCGACTTTTCGATCGATAGTCGAAAGTTCTTCATGTTGGAGGTTTGTCCAACGCACACTCTCTTTAAAGAATAGTGTGAAGCTCAGCTGGAAAATGATCGAGATAGATGGAAGCATAGGCGAAGGTGGCGGGCAGGTTCTTCGAACCTCTCTGGCCCTCGCTGCTGTGCTGAGACGTGAAGTTCGAGTCTTCAACATCAGGGCGGGAAGAGAAGAGCCCGGATTGAAAGCCCAGCACCTAACAGGGGCAAAGGCGTTAACCCAGATTTGTGGGGCATCGTCCAAGGGACTGCAGATTGGTTCAACGGAGTGCATCTTCAGCCCAGGCCCTATAAGGGCCAGTTTCCTTCGTTTCGATGTCGGCACGGCGGGCAGTATAACACTGGTTCTTCAAACCTTGATGCCTCTGCTTCCCTTTGCCCCGGGAACTGTAGAGGTTGAGATTACTGGGGGGACAGATGTGAAGTGGAGTCCGCCGATCGATTATCTTCGACTGGTCACTCTTCCGGTACTGGCAAGAATGGAGATGCAGGCTTCGATTCTCGTTGTCAAAAGAGGACACTACCCCAAGGGAGGAGGAATCGTAAGACTCAAGGCCTCTCCCACTTCGGTCTTGAAGAATATCGTTGGCATCGATGGTGGTAATGTAAATGCGATAGCCGTCGTCAGTCATTCTATGATGCTTCCACGTCGCGTTGCTGAACGACAAGCTTCCGCCGCCGCACGAGTTATTCAAGAGAAGAGTCCGCTGCGTCCACAGATCCAAATCGATGCTTCAGAGAACGGTTCACACTTAGGTCCCGGTAGTGGAATAGTTCTGTGCGCTACAAGAGACAATAGAAGTGTGTTGGGCGGGGACAGTCTGGGAGAGAGAGGTCGACCTGCGGAGGTAGTTGGAGAAGACGCTGCGAGAAAGCTCCTAGAGGAAATCAGCTCCGGAGCTTTTCTGGACAGGCACATGGGAGACATGATTGTGCCTTACTTGGCGCTCGCGGCAGGCGTTTCTGACGTTTCTCTTTCTCAGATTACTATGCATACGTTCACGAATGTCAAGGTGGCTGAGCGGGTCGCGGGTGTCCGTTTCGACCCTTTGCCAGAGGTTGGATTGCCGGGTAGGTTGCGGGTCAAGGGTCTGGGTTTGAGGCGTGAGGAGGTTTCCGTTTCTCCCAGAGAATAGTCTTCGACCGGAGATCTGTGACGTAGAGTACTCGGTGGAAGGGAATCTGGGTCTCACGGTCGCCCAGCATGAAAGATCCCTGTGATAGTTGAGACTCTGATTCGAACTTGGTTCTCGGGAGCTCCCCGGTGGAGATAAGCAAGTTCGGCCTCTGAAGAATCCCCTGGACCTCGCAATAGTCTGGAGAGAATCGATCTTAGTGGGTGCTCACGCATCTGCTATCATGAGTGATCTCAACTCCTTGTGGCTTGTTGAAGTATTCAGCCGTATTGGCCCTTGGCCGAAGACCCTAGCTGAATACAGTGGCGAACCGGTCCGTCTTGTTCTTGATGTTTGAGAAGTCAATTTAGCTAAGCCGTTGCTCTGTTGTCTCATGTCGTTGACCTTCATAGGGTTAGGATTGAACGATGAAAAGGGCATCACGCTGGAAGGACTAGAAGAGGCGCGGCGAGCCGACTCGGTGTACGGGGAATTCTACACGAATATCATGCCAAACTTGGACTTGAAGCGTCTCGAGAAGGAGATCGGAAAAAAAGTCGAAGTCCTCGACAGAAGCCAACTTGAAGACGAAGGAGGCAAGAAGGTGCTGACAGCGGCAAGCACAAAGAGAGTTGCCTTCCTAGTCCCTGGAGACCCTTTGATCGCGACTACCCATATCTCATTGAGACTCTCGCTTGCAAAAATGGGCATT
>VBBB01000085.1:5264-14622 GCA_005882955.1 Candidatus Bathyarchaeota archaeon
GGTCTTCAAAGCTACAAGTTCGGCAAGTCCATCACTATACCTCGCGATCAGCCACTTCCAAGGTCTGTGCTCGACACTATCTCGGATAACAGTGACCGAGGCCTCCACACGCTGATTCTCCTAGACGTTCAGGCCGGGAAAATTTCTCAAATGACCATACGAGATGCGATAACAAAGATGACCACGGCCGATCCTCGCCTCGAACCACGACTGGCCGTCGGAGTCGCCAGGGTCGGTTCGAAGGATGAGAGGGTCAAAGCATCCAGAATGGAGGAGCTGATCGGCGAAGACTTCGGCGTTGGTCCGCAATCGATAGTCGTAGTTGGCCGGCTTCACTTCATGGAAGCTGAGGCGCTTGAATTACTCTGTGGAGCCAGCCACGATAACCTACGTGAACCAAGTTGAAAGAGAGCGCGTCTGAGCGAACCGTCAAGTATGTTGAGGCGACATCTGCCTCTCTGAGGCGGATGAAGCCAAGAAAGCTTCCGGCCTCGGTCGTACAGCGGCAGTTTGACTATGTCCTCGAAATGGTGCGAGGCTACGTGAAGGATGCTCGACACTACGCCGAAAATCGGAAACCAGTTACATCCCTCGCATGTATAGCGTATGCTGAGGGATTGTTAGATGCTCTGAAGTTCCTCGAGCTCGTCGATTTCTAGCCTCAAATCTAGAGTAACACTGCTCTGATATCCGGCAGATGCCCTTTTCATTATCGGCTCGGAAAAATGGTCAACTGTAGCGCCTGTTCGGGTATCATTCATCGCGACGAGCTTGTGTCGGCTGCTTTCAGCCAAGAGGGGAAGAGGAGCTACTATCACAAAGGCTGCGAAGAGAAAGCCGAGTATCTCTCTCGATGGAGAGAGGAAGCAGCCTGGGCATTTAGAGCTGTTAGGCTGAGTGTTACGGAGTGGGAGGCTTGTAGTCCCAAGAAGCACTTGGGAGTCTGGCAGTCCATCTTCATCGCTCGGAGAGACGAGGATATCTGGTGTCCAGACTGTGGTGTGAAGATTGCCCGGCATGAGGGTCTGACGTGTTCATCGTGTGGTGCTCGTGGTATTGTTGTTGGGGTTGAGGCTACCAAGATGGTGTTTACCCATAGACAACCGCTCTACAAACTTCTAGTTCACTGTACGGAGAAGGGGGAGGATTCGACGAGCTACGCTATCTCAAGCGGGTTCACACCGGTCGCGATTACTTCTCGCAAGAAGGTAGAGACAGCGGAATCACAAGCCCCCGCAATGATGCTTGAGTACGAACGCAAAGAGAATCTGAAGAAAGGACTCAAAGTCTAACAGGCTCTTCCGGGAGCCTGTTTTTCTAGCAGTTGTCTGTAAAGTGTGAAGGACTTTTTTTTGTTCTGACAACCCCCCGGGGCGGGTCGAGAAATAGTTAGCAGAAAAAGAAAAGATAACAAATCGGCTCGTCTCCAACGGTGATTGGTTGTCCAAAGACATGTTTTGTGTCGCGAGGAGCAACTGCTTTTGAGATTTTTCGGGAGGGGGTCTCGCCAGTTGAAACTGTTCTGGGCGAGTCTCGCATTTCAGAGCGCAGAATAGAACGGTCGACTGTTTTTCTAATCGCGGATTAAGCGTGGAGATCAGCGTGAAAAAGTCGCGACCTCAAATCGGCTGCCCAGATTCTGGATCAGGGCTTGTTCTGCGCTCGTTGGGTCTCGAACGGAACGGTCTGCGTGATTCTTATCGTCGAACAGCTCGGCGCGGTAACGGTGAATGGTAGCGTTTAGGGTTGGAAGTTGAGATCTGGGGTTGCACTGATGGATTCTTGGGACCGAATCTCTCCGGTAGGAACTTTTGTGGCCCATCAGTACGAATGGAGAGCCGGTTTTAGCGGGCTTCGGGAGTTCACAGCTTGTCTTTCGTGCTGGATTTTGGGGTTGAACTTTGCAACAATATACCTTTTTTAGTAGAATAGCGTCACTGTGGGGCTGCAAGAATGCCCCATATCGAAACCACAGACCTGTCCTTCATAGCCGACAGAGTACAACCCCAGACGTGGACCCTTTTCCAGGTCCTGAGAACCAGAATGAGACAGATGAAAGGCGTGACCATGAAGGTACAGTACGAGAAGCACACGAGGGAACCAATACCCGCGTTCTTCTACGGTAGCAGACAACTCTTCCACGTCCACGCTAGAGGAGAAGAGATCAGCGCAACAATACATTCCGACCAGAAGGCACGGACCAGAATAGTCGAAGACCAGTCTATTGACTGGAGAACCAGAGACCAGGTGAAGAAGTCCACCTGGGCAGCCTTCACCCTCAGATCCTCAAAGGACCTCGTCCCGTTCATGGAGCTCGTCAGAGCAAAATACGAAATGATCAACCAAGAGGCCTCGGGCAAGCAGGAAGAACAGCGCCCTATAGCGTTCTAGATATCAGCGCCGACTATGCACATGAACTGATTCCCGAAAGATGTAGTATCCATTGAGATGCTAGACGACTGGGAGACGAACACGGCTGAGACTATCTCAGCAATAGCTCCAGCAAGTTTCACAGTCATTCAACGTGGGCGGGCAGGAGGTCCTTTGATCGGTTGAGGTTTCGGACTACTCTCACCCGATTCAGCGCTCCGAAATAAATGATGCTGGACCAAGAAATGCTGGACCAAGAAGTCGAAAAGCCGTTTCTTCAACAGTCTGAAACGCGAAACCCGGAAGACGAATCCCCTCGTCCGGTCGATCTGGAACGGCACAGAATCCGAGGAGATCCTTCTCCTCTCCATTTTGGGAACCGATAGAAATCGATGCGACTTTCCTCTCGACCTTACAATACCAAGCTCGATGACACCATCAGCCATGGTCCTGAGCTTCGCTGCAGCGTCGTCAGGTATCGCGCCCTTTGAAGCAGTCTCAATGAACACTCCACCAGTCTTCTTCACCTTCGCACTGAGCGTCTGGATGAAATTAATCGCCTGTTTCTCATCAACTCCGTTGAAAATTGGGGTCAGAGAGTCCAGCACCACAGTCACAGGGCCTCCCTTGGCCTTGGCGATGAAGGACGTGATCTGGATATTCAGCTCAGTGAGGTCCGACGGGTCCTTGATTGCCCCCTCGTCCTGACCCGCTAAACCAGAATAACAGTCAATGATCTTCAGACGGCCCTTTCTGAGATGAGAGATAATGTCCCAACCAAACTCTGTCATTCTGGATTGAATATCTTCGGGAAACGCATCATACGACAACAGAGCACATAATCGGCCTGATTCCAACTCGTCGTGAAGGAGCTGGTAGGAGAGTATCGTCTTCCCGCTTCCTATGTCGCCAAGTAGGAGAATGCTTGCGCCTCTTGGTAGCGGTCCGTCCATCATCTGTTCTAAGTGCTGGAATCCTTCGAGGGAAGTATCAAACCGTTTTACGGTCACGATGCCCCCTAAGACAGCTACGATTCCTGCGGCCACGAAAGGCCAGTAGCTCAGGGGCGACGTTACTATTTGCAAGGGAAGAGAAGTTGCTAGATCGGGCCCTGTGTTTCCAAACCCATCGTTCACACTGTTGGCGCTCACAATCAAAGTCCAGGTTCCGCCTGGATCGAATGTAGAGACAGGATAGCCTGTGGATGTGTAGAATCCGAAACGTGAAGTGTCATACGCGGCAGTGAGATTTGCGATTAATGCTCCCGAAGGGTTCCTAAGGCCGACCGCGTATTGCCCGGAGGTCAGATACGAGGTGCCGAGGGAGTATTTTATTCTGAAGAAAGCGTGAATGGAGTCTCCAGTAGAGAAGCTTGTCGTCGGATCTCCCTTTGAGTTATAGGCGACCAATGAGTCGATTATCAGATCATTCTTGGCAATCGTGATGTTTACCGGAGCGCTCATCCCGGAGTTTCCTATAGTATCACTGGCTTGAACGACCATTGTCCACGTCCCGGTCGGATCCGAGCTGGAGACCAGATAGTTGACGGTGTAGACTCCAGGGCTTGTCTGGGGTAGGAGTAGCCGTCCACTCGAAGGGGTGTTTGCATAAACCGTGGCTGCATTGTCAGGACCACTGAGGGCCGACACAGTCGCACTGATTATTGTGGTCTGTCCTCTTTGCAGAACAGTTCCAGGAACCGGCTGGGAAATCACTACGTTCAGCGCTGAGCTGACAGTGAACTGGCCCGTTGCTACTGTGCCGATGCTAGTTGGAGAGGTTTGGTTAACATAGACATTGTAGACCCCTCCTACATCGGTAGCCACTGTGCCATTCGCGGCGGTAAACGAAGGATCCGGATAGAATTGTGACACACCACCATTTCCACGATTATCGGTAGTTACTACCTTGGAAACGGTTGCGCTCCCTGTCCCGTTGGGTTTTACGACATCGAAGGTAACAGTGTACGCACTATTCCTCGTCCCGCCTGATACGGTCAAGGTCATTGTGATCGTGCTCCCAAGACTGGCCGGGACTGTTGGGCTGATCGTTAGAGTGTATGGAGCTACCGCCTCAACGAGTGGAACTGCCGCTAGGGAAAGGGTTAGAGCTAGGGCTACTAGGGGGATTAGAGCGCGTGGTCTGGTTAGCATCTAGTGTCGACGGCCGCGGGTATTCTCCAGAGGGGGGTCGAAGGCGTGCCGCGGAAGGGTTGTGTTACCGTGAGACAATTAGCGTAGGAACAGACCATAAGGGAAGTCTTTGCTTCGCAAAACCGCGGGAATTCAGCTCTCGCAAACTCCGACAATCTTTATTAGAAATCTTGGAGTTGCGGCGCACTTGGCGGGTCTTCTGGGCCCGTAAGCCGGATCATCAAAAGGTCTGGCCGGGCGGCTCAGCCAGGTAGAGCAGCAGGCTCAACGGGGCTGAAGCTCTTAACCTGAAGAACGAGCCCACGAGTCTCGTTCGGGGAATGGTCGAGGGTTCAAATCCCTCCGGGCCCGCCACAATCGACTCGGAGCCTTTCACTCTAAGAAGGCTAGTTTGATAGGAAAGCGGACCACTACTAGATTTGACTCGTCCTAGCCTAATGAAACGTGTTCACAAAAATCCAAAGATCATCGAGCGTTCTTGTACGAAGCACGGCGTTTACACTGGACCGTATTGCCTCGAATGCTATGAGAAAGCGATGGGCTCAGACGAATCGCCGGTCTTGGATGAGAAATCAGAGTCCGACTGAAATAGAACAAGCCGTCGTAGTGCTGATCAGGGTCAATCAAGAATGAAGACCCAATTTGAACAGGAAGTTCTATCGCTCCGCGTGGACAAGGACTCCTTCCTCAGGAATGACCTAGATTCCCCGATTCCACCAAACGAGCGCCCCAACTTCAAAGGACTGAACTATTTTCTACCCGACCCCGGCTACCGAGTCACTTCGAAGCTGGAAAGATTCGACACCCCAAAGCCCATCATCATGGCAACTAGCACGGGAACGCGACAAGCCTACTTGAGGTATGGAGAGTTCTCTTTCGAGATTGAGGGACGAGGCCTGAAGTTGATTGTCTACAAATCTAGCGAGGACCCTTACGCTCGGTCGCTCTTCATACCTTTCTCCGACGAGACATCTGGTCGCGAGACATATGCAGCAGGAAGATATCTGGACCTAGAGGAGCAAGGCGGGGACAATTACGAATTCGACTTCAACATGGCTTACAATCCCTACTGCGCCTATAGTGAAGAGTATACTTGTCCGATACCTCCTGTCGAAAACAAGTTCCCTGTTAAGATTCTCGCCGGAGAGAAGAATTACAAATAGGATGAGTTGACGGTAGACCGAGATCTATGACGACCCGAATGACCGACTATTCTCCGGACTTTGACACTCTGGAAAAGATGGAGTGGGCTTTTTCGAAAGGCGACGTGGCTTACATCAGTAGGGTCCTGGATAGTCGACCTAGCCTAGTCCTTAGGATCCATGGAGTCTGTATGCTGGCCGATATGAAGAGGGAGGACGCGATTCCAGCATTGGCGCGAGCTCTCCGAGAAGATCCGAGCCCGCTGGTCAGGCACGAAGCAGCGTTCGCGATGGGACAATTAGAGTTCAAGTCGGGAGTACCCTCACTCTTAGAGGCAATAGCGAAAGATGAGAGTGTTCTCGTCAGACACGAGTCAGCCGTAGCATTAGGCTCGATTGGTGACGAACGGGCTAGGCCGGGGCTGATGACGGCCTTGGAAGATGTTGACGAGGATGTGAGACTGTCGGCCGAAGTCGCGTTAGCTGATCTAGAGTTCCTTAAGAGACTAAGAACCAGGACGGGGATGCAACCGATTGCCGAGACCGGCTAGTTGACTTCTCGCAAGAGAACACTCGCCGAGCGTCGTGTTGAGAGGCCGAGCTTCCGCGTTTCTCGGTCAAGCACCGAAACTGCTATGCAGAGCCTGATTAAGACAGGAATTCTTGATCGACATTTTTGTGTAAAATCAGACGACCAAATGATTACGCTACCGTTAGTACGCGACCCGACTAAGGTTGAGATTGACGAGCTACGGAAGCTTGTTCCCAGTGCGAGTTTAGGTCTCGGAGAATTCGAACCTAGGAAGAGGCACCCGCGAACCCTCGAAGAGGCTCTGGCAACGACTGTGTCGGCCGATGTTCTGTCCAGATTGCCCAAGTCTTTCGACGTGGTGGGCGACATTACACTTCTTGAACTAGATTCCGAATTAGCAGCGTACCAGACTATCATTGCTGAAGCGATAATGGAGGTTCATCCAAACGTGCGATCGGTCTTCGCAAAGAGCGGAGAAGTCTCAGGAGCTGAGAGAATAAGGCCTCTCCGCTACATTGCGGGAGAGAATAGAACCCATACAACTCACAAAGAGTATGGGTGTCTATTCAGAGTAGATCTGTCGAAAGCCTTCTTCTCGCCACGACTCTCCACCGAGCATCAAAGGGTTGTGCAGATGGTCGAGAAGGGTGAACGGGTGGTGGACATGTTTGCTGGAGTTGGACTCTTCTCGATCTTGATAGCGAAAAAGGTTGTCGATGTGAGGGTGGACGCGATCGACGCCAATCCACAAGCGGTAGAACTACTCCAAGAAAACGTGCGAGCAAACAAAGTCGAAGCGAAGGTCCACGCCCACCTTGGGGATGCACGAGAGGTCATCAGAAAGGAGCTGACCCAAATTGCGAGTCGGGTGATAATGAACCATCCATCGGCGTCAAAGGACTTCATTAAAGAGGCATGTGAAGCTCTCCGACCTTCGGGCGGCGTTATCCACTACTACACTTTCGCAGGAGAGAATTGGGAAGCAGACTCTCGACATGAGGTCGAGCACGAGGTCCAAGCGTCCGGCTACGTTGCGGAACGAGTCTTAGGGATTCACAGAGTTCGTGAAGTGGCTCCTGTGAGATGGCAGGTCGCCGTTGACCTCAAGGTCGTCCCCCGTCAATAGCAGAGATTTCGACGGTCACCCTACTAGTCGGGTCCTGAAGCAATCGCACCATGTCTCGAGGGATATCCATCGAAGATTTGTTCGCATGGATCATAAGAGTTCGATCGGAAGTGAACCCGCTTTTTCTGACGACCAAGTCCGTCTGGTGCGAGAAGGTTAATCGAGGGTCTCCTTTGCCCTCCACTGTGAATTCGAACGGCCCAACCTGGAGCTGGAGTCGGCCCCGCCCGGTCGAACTCGAGAGAACTCGCTTCAAATCAACTGGTAGGTTTTCAACTGCGCGGGAGGATTTCACCGCGACAACGCAGTCTCCTCGCTGGGTCAGTTCATGGCTCGTCGTTATCTCCAGTGTGGTGGGGTGTGTAGAGAGGATGGCTGGATGACCGTACGCATGAAAGATCGATTGAAAGACCCTGAATGGGAGTGAACGTTTCATGCTAAATATCCTTCAAAAACTAGAAAGTTAACGGAGGCGATAGCCAGGTCAGTCAACTTCGCCAGTGAAAGAGAGAGAATGGTTCAGAGACTAATCAGCGAAGGACTTCTCCGATTCCCCGAAGTTGTCGAAGCATTAAGGAAGGTTCCGAGGGAACTGTTTGTCTCTGACGAGCTTCGCCCTTACGCCTACAACGATACTCCTCTGCCGACCGATCGAGGTCAGACCATCAGTGCGCCACACGGCACTCAAAGCCGGGCGATACATGGTGGCTATAATGAACGAAGCACTGGAACTGAGGATCGGCGACAAAGTACTGGAGGTAGGTGCGGGGAGCGGCTATCACGCCGCTACGATCGCAGAGCAGATTGGACCCCAAGGTCGCGTCTACACCATAGAACTAGTCCCTGATCTGGTCAAGGTTGCACGGTCCAACCTAGAGAAAGCGGGCTATTCTGACCGTGTAATCTTAGTCCAGAGTGATGGGTCGCTAGGGTACCTAGATCGAGCCCCGTACGACAGAATAGTGGTTACTGCGGCAGCGCCCAAGATTCCCCATCCTCTAGTTGGACAACTACGATCAGGAGGGATTCTAGTGATCCCTGTTGGCGGCCGCCTGTTTCCCCAAGAACTCTTAAAAGTACGGAAAGATGAGAAGGGACGGATTGAACGGATCTCTCTGGGAGGGGTCGCCTTCGTCCCATTGATCGGGAAGGAAGGATTCGACTCATAGGAGTCCGCCCATCGATTCCGCGTTTTTATTGTGCTAAGATGTCGAGGTTGCACGACGAGTACGATGCCTACCACGGCCTTGAGTCAGAGACTGATGAGGTTGAAAGAGAACCTCTCGGCCAATCCTCGATCAAGCAGCAACGAAAGAGTGGATGTCGTTGTAGCTATTCTTCTATACCAAGACTCCGCTGACGAACTTAGTACTCTCCTGATTCACCGTATGGAGAGGAGTAATGATCCGTGGTCGGGCCAGATTGGTCTCCCTGGCGGCAGGGTTGAGAAGTTCGATGGTTCTACGCAGGAAGCCTTGGAGAGAGAGGTCCGCGAGGAAGTGGGACTCGAGCTAGGTAGAGAAGGAGATCAGCTCGGCGTTTTGAGTGTAGGTCATCCTGGAAGACGTCTCGAATTGAGAGTTCAGCCATGGGTGTACGGCCTTCAACGTCGGCCTGAGGTGACGACCGGACCAGAAGTTCAACATGCGTTCTGGGTTTCGCTGTCGAAGCTCCCTTCACTGAGGGGAAACTCCGAGGTCGAGATCAGAGGAACACGATTGGTTGTCGAATCATTTCTGGTAGACGGACGAGTCGTCTGGGGGTTCACGTATAGAGTTCTGAATGAACTACTGGCTGTTCCTGGGGTACTCAGGTAATCACTGAGATAGACTTGCCATGGGTAGAAGCAACGGGTCTGCTGCGGGCGCTTTTCCTCTCCGAGAATAACCCTTCAAGTCTAAAGTGACAGTCATGAAACCTAGCTGCTTGAGCGCTCTGTCAATTTCGTCCATAACAGCCACGTCAAAGAAAAGTTTCCTCTCCTCAGGGGCAACCTCTATTCTAGCCATAGAGCTGCTGTAGCGGACCCGTAGAT
>VBBB01000086.1:0-9685 GCA_005882955.1 Candidatus Bathyarchaeota archaeon
ATTCAAGTAACCCTGGAGGCTGTCGAAAGCGCTCTCAACAGACTGTCAGCGTAGAATCACCAATGCTGCTTAGGGTTGGCACAAGGGGAAGTAAACTCTCCCTCGTCCAGACTGATATCGTATTGGACCAGTTGAAGAGAAAAGATCCTAAACTCGTTGTCGAGAGGAAGATTATCAAGACAAGAGGCGACGAGGACCAGCGAACGCCGATCTTCTCGATCAATCAGAAGGGGATTTTCGAGAAAGAGATCGACCAAGCAATCTTGGAGAGGAAGATCGATGTGGCCGTTCACAGTCTGAAAGACGTCCCTGTGTTTGAAGTCGACACGAAGCTAGTGATTGCGAGTGTCCCTCAACGAGGATCTCCCTCTAACGTTTTGGTTAGTAAAAATAGTGAGCGTCTAGAAGAATTGAAGAGCGGGAGCAGAGTCGGGACCAGCAGCCTTCTCCGCGTGGCTCAGCTCAAACGTGTTAGGCCAGACTTGCAACCGGTCCCGATAAGAGGGAATGTCGACACTCGGGTCCAGAAGGTCGAGGACGGAGAGTTTGATGCTGTCATTCTTGCAGAGGCGGGTCTCCTGAGACTCGGGTTGACAGGTCGAATCGCAGGGCGGCTGTCTCTGGATGATTTTATGCCTGCTCCTGGTCAGGGAATCCTTGCTCTAATAGCCCGTCAAGACAACAAGAAGGTCATAGTAGTCGCTCGGCAGGATAACGGAAAGGTTTTGGAATTTCTCCAGTCGATCGAGGACCCTCCCACAAGGGCACAGGCTGATGCTGAGAGAGAACTTGTCAATGTCCTAGAGGGGGGCTGCAAAGTCCCCATCGGAGCACTCGCGTCGTCAAACAGAGACAGTCTTTACGTCACAGGATGCATACTATCGAATGACGGAAAGAC
The DNA here is from genome assembly GCA_005882955.1 of Candidatus Bathyarchaeota archaeon. Lineage (GTDB taxonomy): Archaea > Thermoproteota > Bathyarchaeia > 40CM-2-53-6 > 40CM-2-53-6 > 40CM-2-53-6. Next base: position 899 of record VBBB01000086.1, read on the forward strand.
AAGGCTCGAATCGAAAAAGTCCGGGAACATCAAGGAAGCAGCGGGGCTTGGGAGAGAAGTGGCTGAAGAGCTGATTTCGAAGGGCGCCAAGAAAATAGAGGAGACCTGGCGCGGCTCATACTACCGGGACTAGAAGTCAATTGAATACTGTAGCGGTGACTCGACCAGCCGGGTTAGGGAAAGTTACGATCCGGCTCGTCAGAGAAATGGGTTGGAACCCGTTGATCGTTCACACGGTAGAGCTTAGGCCGAGAGAACAATCAGAGATCTTCACAGAGCTGTCCCAAGTCTTGACTGGAGGCCCGGTGGACTGGCTGGTACTGATGAGCCCGAACGGTGCCAATCTCTTATTCGACATTATCAAAAGTCACGGGAACCTACTTCCGAGCGTCCTAGGCGATCTTCAGCTATTAGCGGTCGGCCCAAAAACAAAGGAGGCCCTCGCGAGGCAAGGGATGCACGGCGTTCACTTGCCCGACAAATTCAGCTCCTTGGGTATTGCTGATTTTCTCTCCACCAAGGACCTTGGGGGAAAACGAATACTGCTCGCTAGATCATCTTCAGCAGACAATAGCTTGGGCAGAGAGCTTGCGAAGAACGGCGCGACAGTCGCTACGGTCAATCTTTACGATTCGGTCATTCCCTCCGACGCAACCAGCATCCAACGATTCGTAGACCTCATCGAGAGGGATGATATCCAAGCGATCCTTTTCACAAGTTCCTTGTCCGCTTCAAACCTATTCTTGATGTCGAAGAACTACCTTCGCGTTGACGAGCTTGTCCCACGACTTCGAAAAATCCGGATAGGAGCCATAGGTCCTGTAACAGCTCATAGACTCGCTGAGCTCGGAGTACCTCCGACGATAATTCCCGAGACGTTCATAATCGATGATGCCCTTAAGGAATTACTGGGCTGAGCATTTTCGTGACTCATAGTATTGTCCTTCTCAGGATACTTTACGATTACACTCTAATTTCTAAGGAACTAGCGCGATTAGCCTCAGCGAGCCGCTATTTGTCGCACGAGGATTGGCTTAGCAACCCCGGCCAAGGCTTCTATGAACATTGGATCATCGTTAAGGGATAAGGTTCGAGACATCACCACGCCACGAGAATTTGNNNNAAATCCAAGTCGTAGAGAATCTCCAGATGATCTGAAACAAACCCCACCGGGCACACCAAGATCCTCTTGATCCCTTTGTCTGAAAATTCAGAGATTTTCTCTTTAAGGCTCGGGCCCAGCCAAGCGCTGATTGGCCCGCTAGCACTCTGAAATGCAAAATCCCAATCAGTGACACCCGTCTCTTTTGCGACTAGCTGGCTGGTTTCCAGCAATTGGGCCCGGTACGGATCGTCGTCTGAGACGGCCCTGAGAGGCAAACTATGGGCAGTAAAGATCACCATGGTTCGTTCGGAACCCCTTATTTCACTCAGCGCGCTGCTGACTCGGGTTGAAAGAGCGGTGATCAGTGACGGCTCGGTGTGCCAGTTCTTCACCATGACGAAAGGAACGTTCGGATACTTCCTAGCCAATCCTCTTCTCACACTGTCCTCGTAGCCGCCGATGCTAAGCTTCGAGTAGTGTGGGGCGAGAGCGAGCCCGACGAGAATGGGCGGATTATCGATACTGATTTTCTCGACAACATCCTCGATGAATGGATGCCAGTGTTTCATCCCAAAAGAGACTCTTGCGGGGGCACCGTCTGCGACTAGTTTCTTCTCAAGAGCGCCAGCTTGAGACTTGGTGATCTGGAGTAAAGGAGTTTGACCTCCAACTCGCTGATATCGCTGCTTCAGATGCTCGATCTCTTCTGGCGTTGAAACACGACCTCCTCTGACCTGTGCCAGGTAGTCGCCTACCTCGTCTAGAGAGTTTGGGCTACCGTAAGCCATCAGGAGGATTGTAGGCAATCCGTTAGTTCGATCCGAGAATTTTCATCTCTTGTTTCTGGTCGATTGGTGCACGAACTGAACGAGTCTCTTAGCTTTCTCGGCTTTTGTCTCGGGCAGGACCCCATGTCCCAAGTTGAATATGTGACCAGGCTTGCCCCGCACTCTGGCAAGGATCTCCTTTGTCCTCTCCTCGATCAGCTTGTCGGAAGCAAGTAGGGTCGCTGGATCAAGGTTGCCTTGTATCGCTGCCTCTCCCAGAACTGCCCAAGCGTCGTCGATGGGTAGTCTCCAGTCAACACCGAAAACATCGCTCTCAGCCTCTCGCATCTGGCTTAGAATTCCCGCGGTTCCGACTCCGAAGAGAATTCTTGGAACGTTCTTTCCGGATAGGTCAGTTAGAATCTTCTGATTGTAAGGTAGCACAAAATCTCTGTAGTCTGCGGGTGAGAGACATCCTGACCAGCTATCGAAGAGCATCACGGCGTCGACTCCTGCTTTGACTTGGGCCAGCAGATAGGTTGTAACGATGCGAGAGAGCCTGGAGAGAAGTTGGCCCCACAGTTCTGGCTGCTCGTACATCATTTTCTTGGTTCGAATAAATTCTCTCGATGGACTTCCTTCAATAAGATAGGACGCGAGAGTGAAAGGTGCTCCCGAGAAACCTATCAGAGCAACTCTTTCTCTAAGTTCTTGCTTGATTAGCTGAATAGCGTCCAACACGTAGGGGACGTGTTCTTCAGAAGAAAACCCTGTGAGACTCTCAACATGCTCCTTATTCTCAACGGGTTTCTCAATGACGGGTCCGACTCCATCTACCAGTTTGAGTTTGACGCCGATTCCTTCGAGGGGCAGCATAATGTCGGCGAAGAGAATTGCGGCGTCTACTCCAAGGTCGGAGACAGCGTTGGTTGTGATTTTTGCCGACAGTTCAGGGGTCTTGCATATCGTGAGAACGTGATGCTTTGCTCGGATCTTTTGATAGCTTTCGAGATATCGGCCTGCCTGTCGCATGAACCAGACTGGAGTGTACTCTGTCTCTTTCCTCCAGCAGGCTCGGAGAAAATTGTCATTCTCGAATTCGGTCATGCTCTCTTCGCTATAGACTTGTCATGGTCCTAGAAGGTTAAGCATCTTCTCAGGAGTGACGGAGACACATGTGAAAATGGGCGTCTCGATCGCGGTGTATCTGCTTGCTTCGCTACCGCGCAAGTCCATTACCAAGTTAAGAAAATCCCCCGGATGGTCCGTCTCAAATGAGAGGATGAACTCGTAATCATCTAGTCCGAAACAGTAGGAAGTGTGGATGGTTACGGACGAGTACTTGTGTCCTATCTGGATATGCTCCTTCATTATCCTCCGCCGTTCTTCGAAGGGGATGCTATACCATTCCCGTTTCTTGGTGAAGGGATAGACGAAGAGATAGTTGGAGCCGACGGGTTCAGGGTCAGTTGTCTTGCCGAAATATTCTGACGGTCTAATCATGGCCAGGTAGGAGTGGGGAGTTGTGAGATACATTCCGAGGCCGGTCTTCAGGACCTCGGAGTTGAAGCTCTGAAGCTCCTCCATTGAATCAGTAATGATCCATAACATGAAGTCGGCATCGCCTCGAGTTCCAATCAGAGAGTATGTTCGAGGGACCAGAGCATCATGTTTACGAAGCGTCTCAAGGAAGTCGTTCCTAGAGGACTGACGGTCGTTGTCGGAAAGACGCCTCCAAGCAGGGTCTAGCTTGTAGAAAGTGTATTTGACAACGCGATAAAGGGCCCTCGTCTTCTGGACAGACTCGGGGGATTGGAGCGTCAAGTGCGTCTCCTCTGGGCTCTTCGAGGTCTTGTATTTGAAAGAAGCTCGATAGGCGTCTAATAGTATGTAGACCGTTACGAGGGATTTCTCAGATCATACCGGCAAGAGTCCGAGCTGGCGCTTTTGCTCTATGCTTGGGTATATTTCTGGGGATTCTTGTCGAATGAGGCTTTGCATGAAGATGAACAGAAGTAGATTGTTTTTCCTCCATGATTGGATGTGAATTTCGCCTTCTTTTCGTCCACCATCATTCCGCAAACTGGATCTTTCTGCAACCTGTCGCCTCCTAGATTTTCGGATTGAATCTTCTGAGTAGGAGTGAGTTGGATACTACTGTTACTGAGCTGATTGCCATCGCGGCTCCTGCAAGGAGGGGGAGGACCTGGTAGATTCCTGGCCCGAGAAATGGGACTAGTATGCCGGCGGCTATTGGAATGAGAGCCACGTTGTAGACGAAGGCCCAGAGTAGATTCTGCTTGATCTTTCTTACAGTCGCCTTGCTTAGCTCTAGAGCTTTGGGAACGTCTGTCATGTCATCTTTGATGAGGATTATGCCACCAGTCTCCTTCGCAACGTCTGTCCCGCTACCGATTGCTATTCCAACGTCTGCGGCCGCTAGCGCGGGCGCATCATTTATCCCGTCGCCAACCATTGCGACCTTTCCACCTTTCTGAAGCTTCTTCACAATTTCTTCTTTGTCGCTAGGACGCACGTTTGCAAATATCGTATCGATGCCAAGAGTCCGTGCTATCGCTTTTGCAGTCCGTTCGTTATCGCCAGTGAGCATTACGATATCCAATCCCATTTTCTTCAATGCCTTGATAGTCGGCGCTGAGGATTCCTTCACCGTGTCCGCGAGTCCGATCAGGCCGACCGGTTGCCGGTCTAACGCAAGTAGACTCATCGTCTTTCCTTGATCCTGGAGCTCCATCATTCTTTCAGAATATGCCTCGACTGGAACTGAAAACTTGCCCATGAGTTCCAAGTTGCCCAGAAGAACCTCGTGTCCCCGAACGGTCGCTTTCACACCCAGACCTGGAAGCGCTTCAAAACCTGAAGGGTCGGAGAGTTCGATTCTCTTACCCTGTGCTGCGTTCACGACGGCCGTTGCTAGCGGATGCTCGCTGCCCTTCTCCACCGCTCCAGCGTAGCCGAGTATCTGAATCTCGGTGAGTTTTCCTATGGGAACAATGTCAGTAACGGATGGTTGTCCCTTTGTTAGGGTTCCGGTCTTGTCAAAGATTATCGTATTGATCTTGCCAGCCTCCTCTAACTGGTCCCCTCCCTTGATCAGTATGCCGTTCTCAGCACCTTTCCCGGTTCCCACTAGTAAGGCGGCCGGGGTGGCGATTCCGAGCGCGCATGGACACGCGATGATTACGACGGAGACGAATGCGAGGAGGGAGTAGGTGAGTCCGATTCCTGCGACGAAGTACCAGAATAGGCCGGAAGCTGTCGCGATCAATATGACTGCTGGGACAAAGTATGCGGAGACTCTGTCTGCTAGGCGTTGTAACGGGGCCTTTCCGACTTGAGCTTCTTCGACAAGCTTGGCGATCTGAGAGAGCACCGTGTCCTGTCCGACTTTTGTTGCTTGAATCTTCAGCAGTCCGGTTTTGTTGATTGTGGCGCCTATCACTTCGTCGCCGTTATGCTTGTCGCGTGGGAGGCTCTCTCCAGTGATCATGGATTCGTCGATCGCGGAGTTGCCCTCGATCACTCTTCCGTCGACTGGGACCTTCTCTCCTGGACGAACCAGTAGAATATCGCCAACCGCAACCTCTTCAACTGGTATGCTGATTTCGCTGCCATTTCGAATCGCATGTGCCATCGTTGGCTGTAGACTCAGTAGTCTGTGAACCGCCTCTGAAGCCCTACCCTTTGTGATGTATTCGAGGAGATTACCTGTTTGTATCAGAGTGATGATAATGGCAGACGTCTCAAAGTAAGTACCGCTGCCGGGAAAGAATCCGGGGACGAAGGTGGCGGTTGTGCTGTAGACCCATGCAGCGGTTGTTCCTAGGCCGATGAGAAGGTCCATGTTGCCAATTCTCGATCTTAACGCGTCGTAACTTCCCAGATAGAACCGGTAGCCTACGACAAACTGTACGGGGAGTGAGAGAACGAACATTTGGAGATTGTTGATCTGATGGTCTGGGATTATTGGGAGATATGTGAGGGCAGCAATTGGGATTGTGAAGGCTGCGCCGAGTGCGACGAGCCTCTTTAGACGGGCTAGAGTTTTTTCGGGAGCTTGGAACTGTGCGAGGCAGGTCTCGCTGCAGAAGTAGTACGTGGTTCCGTAATGTGTCGTCTGGAGAGCGTGTCTGCCCTCCTCCACGTACATTCCACAGATCGGGTCCTTCGCCATTATTCTTCTCAGCGCACTAGGAATATGTGGTTCGAGGGACTTAATCTCACGCCTTTACACTCGTAAAGAGCTCGATTCTGACGCTTTTTCCTTGTTCTATGAATCCATTTTGCCCGTGGAAACTCGACTGTGACTTAAGGTGCAGTTTCGAGGTGATTCTCTCTATCAATTCTTATCTGCGAGATCGCTCGTACTCTACACATGGCGGTGGAAGTCCGACGGACGATCTTCAGACATGGACTAGCGTTCTATGGAACACTGGCCTTCGTCGCAAGCTTTCTTGGGGCTAGGCTCTTCGCGACCCTAAACCCGACAGTCACAGTAGTCCGGGGTGGAATACATTTTCACCATTTCTGGTATGGCTTAGCGATGGTCGTCTCTACTGGTTGGCTCGGGATTACTCTCAGCAACGAAAGGATGGGACGCAATCTAGCGATAATCTTCGGTCTAGGAGCTGGACTGATCGGAGACGAAGTTGGCCTGCTTCTGACCTTCGGCGACTACACGAGTAACTTCACAGAAATATTCTTCGTCTCTGCAATCGCGTTCATTATTCTCGTGACGTTACTGTCTAGGGGTCGGAAGCACATCGAGAGAGAGGTGATCAATCTGAGTCGGAAAGAAAGATTGACTCAGGTGGGAGTCTTCCTCGGGGCTTTTTCCGTAATCTTCTTCGCGGCGGGAAACTGGGAAATAGGCTTCGCGGTCCTGGGTCTAGGAGTACTGGCCTATCTCTGGGGCGAGCGCGAACCACGGCCTAGGAGTCTGCGGTCTCTCGCTTCATAGTTGTCCATCCAGTTTCTCTGTCTGATCCGAGTTTTCTGAGAACAAGAGTTTACCGTCAAATGGCGAGTGTAGGGACGCTATGCGTATCTTGATGTTCCTTCGAGTATGACGAGAAGTAGGAGTTGTATTCATGAGGACGAACCTGATCTCAGGTTTCCAACTGTCTGTCAACTACTGGTTTGACCTCGTCCTCCAAGGGATGGGCGCGCCTATCCGGGACTGGGTCTACGACTTTTTGGACAAGAAAGGCATCAAGCGGGATGATATCCCAGCCAGGTTCGCGGATGTTGTGAAGATACTGCATGAGAGGTTGGGGACGAGCGCACGTGTCATCGCCTACCGGACGATGGTTGAGCTGTACAAGGAGTTCTCCTTGAATGCGAACTTCGACTATGAGGATTCCATAGAGGACAGATTCATATTCCTAAAAGAGAGAGTGCTTGCGGATCGGCTCCATCCGACAAGAACCCCCAGCCTAAAACTAGCATTCTAAACCCCCCTTCGGGACACAGCTATCAGTAAAGGTCGACCAGACAGCCAAGCAGCCTCGGGCCCAGAAGACCGCTTTTGTGTCGTGAGGGTCAACTGCTTTTGAGATGTTCCAGGGAGGGGTCCCGCCAGTTGAAACTGCTACGCGCGAGTCTCGCAATTCAGGGCGCAGAATAGAACCGTCGAGGGTTTTTTTGATCGCGGATTAAGCGTAGACCTCAACGCGAAAAAGTCGCGATCTCAAATCGCCTGCCCCGATTCCGGATCAGGGCTTGTTCTGCGCCTTTCAGGTTTAGAGCGGAACAGTTCGTGATTCCTATTTTTCGGAGAGCCGGGGCGGAGAAAGGATTACACTCTGTTAATCTCCTCCCAAGGGCCGAGTTTCGTGTCGCGGGAAATATTTTTTTCTAAATTCTAGGACGGGTCCACTTGCCATCTGAAACGTTTCTGGGCGAGATTGCTGGTTTGTCGCGCAGAACAGGCGAGTCAAGCCATTTTTCGACCGGGTCTCCATCTGTATCAATGCATGCTTGAAGTGGGCTTCGTATGAAATGCTCCTCCCAGATCCCAGATCAGGGTTCAATCCACGCCCTTTCGCTGAGAGTAATGATTTACCAAATTATCGGCATGTCATTTTTTAGGCTGTCTATCCCGACAGGGTTTCGTCGGGCTCTGTCAATGAGCTCTCCTCAGCCTTGTTCCAGTCCTTCGCGATCTTGACCAGCCGCAATAGATGTTCGTGGTCTTCAACGCTTAGAGACTTGCCAGAGTCTATCTGGGCCTTGATTCTCGCGAATATCGGGGCGGACTCTCCGAAGGGCACTTGAGACTTTTCCACTATTGCGAGGAGTCTTCGAGCCTCGGCCAACCCAGATGAGGTGGACTTGCTAGAAGCCTGAGACGGCCCTGGCTTGTTCCCTTTTCTCTCCATATTTTTGGTCCGCCCTACTGTTTTGTGCAGAGTTTTTGGGAGGCGGGTAGATAAAGAAATCACCTGAGGTCAAAACGAAAACTGTAAGCCTTTATCCTAGAAGCTAGACATGAGGATTGATTCGGGTTGGAAAAGGTCGATAAGATGGCTGCGGGTCTTATGTGGAGAATTATCGGAACTATCGTCGCGTTTTCAGCATTCTTGATCGGGTCGCTGATCTATGTAGGGTTCTATACGAGCGGGTTTGACCTAACTCAGAAGGTCATAGTCGTCCTTGTCGCCCTGATCCTTGCTTTTGCGGCAATAGCGATAATGTGGGTGACCTTTGCTGGACGCAGGGGATGGATGCGGGACCGATGGGGATCTTGAATCCTTGCTCGGTTGAGTGATTATTCAGCGAATCGTGAGGATTCCATTTCCATTCGTGATGGATGTCTTCGATGGGAAGCTTTGTCTCGGGGTTTGGTCATGAGTCGCTTAATCTTCTCGCCTATCTTTTCGAAGACCTCTTCTA
>VBBB01000086.1:9758-10351 GCA_005882955.1 Candidatus Bathyarchaeota archaeon
CTTTATCGAGCAGTGATGTCTTTACGACAGCCCTTGCCTCAAGAATGTTGGGATGAATGCGGCCAAAAGCTTGTAATGATCTTTGAAATTTCAGCTCTGCCTTTCGAGATTCGATGTCATCCTTCTGGAGACCCAGTACCTGTACTGGCACCTCTACGAATTCTTGTCCAGCCATCTGATAGTCTCCTAATCACTTATCTTACTACTAGGACCGGACAATGTGCATGGGAGACTATTCCGCTGGAGACGCTTCCTAGCAGCATCTTCTTGAATCCCCCGAGCCCCCGAGTCCCAACTATGATCAGGTCAACGTTCTCTTTGGTAGCGTGATTGATTATCGTCTCGACGACTGACGAGACCGCTTCCGGGATCTCCGTCTTGACGTGGATGCCCTGTTTCTTGGCTTTCGACTCTGTCTCGCCTACAATTCCCATTGCAGCTTTCCTCGCGTAAGCGTAGTAGGCGTCGATCTCGTGCTGTGAGGGAGCTGGAAGGCTCATTCCGGTGGGCGATGCGATTGTGGAATGGTAATAGGATGTAGGAGGGGTGATCGCGTGAAGGACTACGAGGTCTGCTTTGAGCTTCTCGGCCAG
>VBBB01000086.1:10444-17525 GCA_005882955.1 Candidatus Bathyarchaeota archaeon
GGCTCCCCCATGCGCTTCACAGTTTTTGTTTCCATTCGTCTCAGCCATACCTAGGTATTGGCAGGTTGTTAGGTTTTGGCACATATGAAGTGTTGCCATGATCTCTTAGTAGTGGAATTTGTAATTAGTCGGCCTGAATGTTCTCCAGAAACGTGGCGGATGGGACGAAGAAGAGGTTCCCGGTGACGGCGCGGCTGAAATCTAGCAGTCGGTCATAGTTGCCTTTGGGCTTGCCTACGAACATATTCTGAAGCATCTGTTCGATGGTGCGAGGAGATCGGCTGTAGCCGATGAAGTAGGTTCCGAACTCTCCCTGACCGGCGTGACCGAAGGGCATGTTGTCCCGGAGTATCTTGATCTCCTTCCCGTCCTCCACTATCTTGGTTAGCGCGTTATGCGCATAGGTGGGCTTGACGGAATCATCCAGCTCTACGTCAGTCAGCTTTGTACGACCGACGATGTGTTCTTGCTTTTCCGTCGGCAGCTTATTCCAGTCGGCTAGATTGTGGAGGTACTTTTGTACGATCACGTAGCTACCCGCGGTGAATGCGGGGTCTTCGTCGGCGATGAGGGTGACATCAAGAGCCTCCTGAGCCTTTGGATTCTCTGTCCCGTCGACGAAGCCGATGAGGTCCCGGCTGTCGAAGAAACGGAATCCATGCACCTCGTCTACTGGAGAGATTGCGGATCCGAGCCGGGCCATGATTCGCGTCGCCAGCTCGAAGCATAGATCCATCCGCTGTGCGCGGATATGGAAGAGCATGTCGCCTGGTGTTGAGACGGCGTGACGCTCCCCCGCGCGGATCTCGTGGAACTTGTGCAGTTCTGCTGGCCTCGGCTGTCCGAAGAGCCGGTCCCATGCTTCGGACCCAAAGCCCAATACGCACGAAAGGCTTCCCTCAAGTTCGCGAAAACCCACCGAGCGAACGAGGGCAGCAAGGTCTGCACAGAAGGATCGTATTGTACCTCGATTCCCAGCGCCAGGCTTGGCCGTCACCACCAGAAAGATCGCGGCACGGGTGAGGGGTATAGCTACCGACTGAGGCAATGCATGTGAACCTTCTGGCGCAATCGGCTTCGACATAGGCAGGGTTCCCCGTCCTTGAGGACGGAAAACCCTTACGGTCTTTTCTCTAGTCGGGTCATATTTGTTACGTCTGGGAATTTACTGAACCGCGCACATGCCCACGCATGCCATCTTCACTTCTTCCGTTAATTCTCGCTTGGCAGCGGAAAGGAGCTATCATCAAGAAGGTTCTTATCCATCTCACAACGCGGCGAACTCCATGAGTAACTTGAAAACTGAACTCGAACACATCAAGCACCACATCAAGTATCCCGCGAACAAGACACAGGTCCTAGCAGCATGCAACAACATGACAGATGTTCCATCGACCGACAAGGAATTCGTGACTAAGTCTCTCCCGGACAACAACTACAAGGGCCCAGAAGACGTCGTAAAGGCCCTCCTCAACAAAGTCTAAGCTTCCTCGAACTTCCCCTTTTTTTCTTTAACGTCTGACTTGTCGCGGCCGCATTCGGCGAATAGGCTTGTTCTAGATTATTTCGTCTGAAGAACACGACTTGGGCTCGGATATATTCTTCCCGCTCGGATAACATGGTGAATACAAGCCCGCTCTTTTTGTACTTAATGTGCACGGGTCCATCTATGGACGTATGAGTCGATTCATTGACGGTAGACGATAAGTAACTGGCCGACAAGAAATCGAGATGATCGAGGCATGTCGGCGATCGAGGTCTCAGCTCTTCAGAAATCATATGGCCAGCTCAGAGCTGTGGACGAAATATCATTCTCTGTGAACCAAGGAGAAGTATTCTCACTCCTGGGCCCAAACGGTGCGGGAAAGACAACAACGATAGAGATTCTTGAGGGCATAAGACAGAGAGACGGGGGCAATGTGAGAGTTCTCGGGGTCGACCCTTGGACCAGTGGATATGCGCTGCACAAGAAGCTCGGAATCATTCCTCAAGGATTCACATTCTTCCCCAAAGCGAAACCGAAAGAGGCAATCCAGTACTACGCAGACCTTTTCGGAGTGACCGTTGATTCCAGCGAGATCTTGCGGAAGGTCGTGCTCGACGACGCTGTAAACACTTACTTCGAAGACCTCTCTGGGGGTCAGAAACAGAAAGTGGGACTCGCACTCTCCCTGGTAAACAATCCAGAGATGCTATTCCTCGACGAGCCCACAACCGGACTGGACCCCCAGGCGAGAAGAGCAGTCTGGGAAGTCATCCGTGAACTCAAGAAGGAAGGACGAAGCATAATGCTCACAACCCACTATCTCGAAGAAGCAGAAGTGCTTGCTGATCGCGTCGCTATAATGAACAAAGGAAAGATTGCCGCGATAGGCACCCCTGCCGAGATCATCGCCCAGCACGGATCAGGGGAGAGGCTCGAATTTCGTGGAGACCAGAAACTCGCGGATTACCTTCGAGAACATACGAACTTGGACGTAGGTCTTGATGGCAATAATCTAGTCAGGGTGCGCATTGGCGAAAAACATGACATTCTAGTCGCTCTGGAGAGCATGGAAAGATCTGGACTAGACTGGGCCGATCTCAAGACTAGAAAGGATAGCCTTGAAGACGTATTCATAAAACTCGTTGGATTCGCGATAGAAGAAGGCGGCGGAATCAAGCAGATCGGGAATTCCGGTCGAGGAGCATAGTGTTGGCGAGTCTGAAGCGAACTCTTTCTGACCTCAAAATATTCAGTCGCGGTTATCTGAGAAACAAGATCGGCCTCTTCTTCTCACTCGTCTTCCCCATCATACTGATCCTTCTCTTCGGCTCGATCTTCTCAGGAAGCAGCGGACCAATACAGGTCTACGTCCAAAACCAGGACAGCCCATCGCCAAGTCCGAGCGGAGGATTCGTAACTGCTCTGAACAGCACAAACGTAGTGAGAACTGTGCTCGTGGACAACTCGACTAATTTCTCCCAATACCTACTCAGCCACTCAGCAACCGCGGGCGTACTGATACCCAAGGGGTTCTCGGCAAGCTACATTTTGAAGAAACCGGTGAATGTGACGATCTACACGAATCCTGCCGATACGTCGAGTGGAATAGTTGTTGCGACCGTGAATGAAGTAGTCAATGCTTTCAATCTCAACCGCACAGGCAGCACGCCTGTAATCGGCACTCAATGTCTCCCCATCGCGTCCCAATCCTACAAGTACATCGATTTTCTAGTACCGGGGCTCATCGGGTTCACTGTTCTAACTAGCCCAATGTTCTCACTCGTCAACATATCTTCAGAATACAAGAAGACAAAACTCTTCAAGCAATTATCGTTGACACCTCTCACCAAGGGCGAGTGGCTGACCTCCAAGATAATCTGGTACACACTACTATCGATCATATCCTACCTACTGATGACATTCGTCGGAATCACCCTATTCGGGGCACATGTAGGCATCACGCCACTGGTCTTGCCGTTCCTAGTAATCGGTCCCCTCTTCTTCGTCTCCCTCGGAATGCTGGTTGGAACCCTGACCAAGAGCGTAGAATCAGCGGCGGTCGTCGGCAACCTGATCACTTTCCCGATGATGTTTCTCTCCGGCACATTCTTCCCTGTCAACACCATGCCCCAATATCTCCAGAACGTGGCCCACGTACTGCCATTATTCTACGTCATAGATGGACTAAACCAAGTTATGATCTTCAATAATACTTCTCAGATGCTCTATGACGCAGCTATTGTTCTTGCGGGTGCCATCATAGTCTTCGTTCTAGCAGTGGGCTTGTTCAAGTGGCGAGAGGACTAGATCGGAAAGGCCCGCCATCGATTAGTGTATCTCAAAGTGCACAATCACTAGCTGTTGTGGACCTGTTCGCTAAATGTTCAGCAATGAAGAGTGGGGACGAATATGACCGTGCTAAGAATTAGTCTTAAAGCTCGACCGCTTGAGGGCTTCTCATGACCCCATCGGGATTCGGAAAGCTTTCGTCAGCGAAGTTGCTTACGGCCGCAGCGCTCATCGCTGTATTCAGCGGTGCCGTGGTGGGCCTAAGCGTTGGATATGTTGTACATTATTCCGCTCCGGTTACGAGAACATTCTATCTTTTCGATGGCACTGTCCCTTTCAATGAAACGATGTTTTATGGGCACCCCCACGACACGTTCGTACCGGACACGATCACCGTCAACAAAGGAGACCATGTCCTCATTCACTACGTCAACATAGAGGATAAAGGCGAAGCCCATACCTACACGATGGACCCGCCTTACACGTTTGACGCAACCATTTATGGAAATGCGACGCAACAAGGAATTGTCAGCACAGTAACGACCAAAGATAGGATCATTCTAGCTCAAGGCCAGAATGCCACCATAACTTTCACTGCAAGTTGGGCGGGCGTCTTCCGCTACTACTGTGACTTCCACCAACCGACGATGACCGGGTACCTGGTGGTAATCGGTTAGGAGAATGATGAGAATGAAATTGCTTAGATGGACTGGCGTAGTATTACTCCTCGCAACTGGGATTCTCGATTTCTACTATGGAAACTCGTTCGCTGGATTCTACGAGAATCTCTGGTACGTCATGGGAGGAATCTACATCTTCGCGGCCATAGTCATCGCCGCAAACATAGAGCCGCATTTCTCGCAACTCACGGTCTTCGCCTACACACTATTTCTATGGTCAGTGTGGGCAACTGTCGCGTTGGAAACAGGGACGGGTCTAGATGCTGTTGCCTACGCTGACAAGGCGATTGAGGCGATCCTCGCTGTCAATATGGTCCTGCTATTTCGCAACTCCCGTGCTGGCTTAATCGTCTGAAAGAAGGCCAGTTTTGGCTGTAAGTGCCTCCGCCTCTCGATCTAATATTCCGCGCTCAACTCGTGGATCTGTCACTGTTGCCGTCTGAGACGTCATTCTGTCACTCCAGCGGGCTTTTCCTAGTTATGACAAAGATAATTCACGCCAACAGAAGAGCTGGTTGCGCGAAAAATGCGGACGATTCTCGCTGCTGTCGACCAATCTCGCCATGCTCATGATGTGATGAGCCGAGCTGCTGAGCTGGCAGTCCTGCTAAGGAACGACCTAGTTGTTCTTAGTGTGGTCAGTTCGGACCCGATGAAGCAGTTCAGTATCGTCGAGGAACAGAATCGATTTGCCAGTTTTCATCGGGAATTGATTTTCAAACACTTTCCGGAAAATAGTCTCGCGGTCGAACCGCACGGGGGAAATGGTGGAGTGTACCGATATGGTACTGCTGGAGTGAGGGTCCAGTCGCGGATTTTATCGGGTAATGTTGTCGACAAGATTTGCGACTGCGCGGAGGAGGTCAATGCCGACATCGTCCTTGTTGGCAGTAGGGGGCTAGGCAATATCGGTAGCCTCGTCCTCGGCAGCGTCTCTGAGAGAGTGGTCCACAAATCTGCTCGGTCGGTATTGGTTGTCAAGGGTGAAAGACTTGATGGCGAAGACTGGCAGGGACTTTCCTCTGCCCAGAAGTCTGGCGCCTCAAGAGTCTAGGGACCCTTAATCATAGTGCCAGATGCATCGTTATTTCTCCAACCGAAAAATTGCAGTTGCCCTTCTTACGAGTTCGTAATTGTGGTCCCGGCGATTCCTTTTAGGGCCTCTTCGGCCTTTTCCAAAGAAGCAATAACCACTCTTCCCCCTGAACCACCAGATAGGAAACTGACCGAGCTTTCGATCTTGGGACCCATACTGCCTGCTGGGAACTGGCCTTCGGCGAGATACTTCTTGCACTCTTGCACGTTCATACTGTCGAGAGCGCGCTGATCCGGCTTCCCATAGTTGATGGACACTTTCTCGACGTCTGTCAGGATGAGGAGAGTCTCCACTCCGAGGATTTTGCCCAGCAAGGCCGCCGTTCGATCCTTGTCTAGGACCGCTTCAACTCCTCTGAGCTTGCCATTCTTTTCTCTGATTACAGGGACTCCGCCGCCACCGACACCAATCACCACCGTCCCAGTTTCGAAGAGTCGAATGATCGTCTCCTTCTCCATGATGTCCAAGGGAGTCGGAGAAGGGACCACTCTTCTATAGCCTCGTACGCTGTCGCTGATGATATGCCATCCTTTCGATTCTCGCAGTTGCCGTGCTTCTGTCCCACGGGCTTTGTTGGATTCTTGAACGCTGGATCCTCAGCATCGACGAGCGTCTGGGAAACTATGGTTGCAACCGGGACATTTTGTCCTCCTGATTCTAGCTCGCTGCGGAGTGCTCGCTGGAGCATGTACCCTATCATTCCCTGGCTCTCAGCTCCGCAGACATCCAGAGGCATTGGCGGCAAGGTTTCTTTTGCTATCTCATTCTGCAGCAAAATGTTACCAACTTGTGGGCCGTTGCCGTGTGTGATGACCATTCTCTCGCCTCTGCGAAGAATCGCTGCAAGATGTTTGGCAGTGTTTTGCACATTCATCTCTTGCTCTTCCACTGTTCCTTTCTGCCCGTGCTTGAGAATGGCGTTGCCTCCTAGACTAACCAACACTTTCATGCCTTGGACCTAGTTCGAGGGTTTCCGGTTGAGGACGCAAGTCATGCAGCGGATGCCTCCGTATCCTCCCGTTATCTCCTGAAGCTGGAGCGAAGTCACATCGATAGAAAGTTCTTGGAACTCGCGTTTGTGGGGGAAGAACTGGTCTGACTGTTTGAGCCTCGTCAAGTCTTTTCTCGCTTCGTCCAAGAGAGCACGGTAACGGTGCGGGTCGGCCTGCGCCTTTGCCTCCAAGTTTCTGAGGACTTTCTTTACCACCTTCTCAACTTCGATGGCGAGGATGCTGTGGTCTTTCACGCAGAGGAAGTTTGACGCGTAGCACATTTGTTCAAGCGTCGTTATCGGAACTATCGTGAATCTGTGACCCATCAAGTACTCGTACAGATTAGGAGTCTTGCTCATCCTCTTGTAATGTCCAAGAGATGATCTCCGGTAAACCTCGACTCTGGCTCGTTTCAAGAGCGGTATGCATCCCACAGCGATGTTCTTTCCGGGAAAATTGAGGTAGGTGTCCAGATGCATGTTGATCATAGGATCGGGTTCGTCCCCAGGGATGAGCGGATGGGCTGGCTGGTGAATCA
>VBBB01000086.1:17558-22745 GCA_005882955.1 Candidatus Bathyarchaeota archaeon
CGCACCGTTCAAATTTGTTCTGTCGCCGATTCCGACCATCGCGATTTTACCCGCGGGAATGAAATCGCCACCTTCGAATGTCCCAGGTGCCTTCACGCGATTGACTATTTTCGCGCCAGCCATTTCGAGTATGGTGCTTGTTATGTCCGGTTCCATCCGACGCTGCGGCTTGGACATTCTGCCAACAATCAAGCCAAGGTCTGATGCAACTTGTTGGTCCCGCATGAAGAACAGGTTCGCGAGGGGCACGTCGAGCTGTACTCGAGGGTACATCATTCTGACGCCCCTCTTCTGGTCCAGTCTAATGCTAGGCCTGAAAACTAGAACGCTGAAAATGGTCTCTATGCCGAGCTCCGGCAAGTTCCTCTCGAATTCGCGGCGCGCCCTTTTGACTTCAGCGGCTGGACCCTCGAACTTCACAATCCCTTTCGCATATTTCGTTAGCATCCCTACAAGCTCAGGATCCTCTCTGGCTAGCTTGATCGCGAGATGTTTGAGTCGGTGGACTCTTACTCCTGTCAGATCAAGTGCATGTTCAAGCTCTCTATGCTCATGGATCGCTTCGTCCATGTTGAAGGCTCGTTCGTAGAGGAAGGCGAAGGGCTCGATGAGCCCGAAGAACATCTCAGTTCCGGGTCTGTGAATCACTACATCCTGTAGAGCGTCCCATTCTGCTCTGACTCTAGAATCCAAGAAAGCCACGCCAAGGCTACTTCTGACGCAGAAGCCACTCTAATACAGACGCCGCACCGTAGAGCTTGTTCTCGCCCTGCTGCCACACGATCGAGTGTTTGCCCTCGATCACATCATCAGTGATCTCAAGACCTCTGTGAGCCGGCAGGCAGTGCATGACACTGGCGTCTTTCTTCGCAACCTTCAGAAGATCATTGTTGATCTGGTAGCCGTTGAAATCCTTCATTCTCTTCTCCTTCGAAGCCTCGTCGCCCATGCTGACCCAGACATCCGTGTACAACAAATCCGCATCCTTGGCAGCCTCTAACGGATCATGAGACACATCAATACTGCCGCCCGCAGTTCGAGAGGTTTTCTCCGCTTCCCTAAGAACTGTCGCGTTCGGCTCATAGCCTGCCGGACAAGCTACAGAGATGCTCATTCCCTCAAGTGCCCCGCCGAGAAGCAGAGAGTTGCAGACGTTGTTCCCATCGCCGACATAAGTGAGCTTCAATCCTTTCAATTTCCCCTTCGCCTCCTGAATAGTGAAAAGATCGGACACGATCTGTGTCGGATGCTCAAGGTCGCTCAACGCGTTGATAACGGGCACACTCGAATACTTCGCCAACTGCATCACTGTGTCGTGCGAGTAGACTCTCGCAACAATCCCGTCAAGATAACCGCCCAGAATCCTCGCTGTATCCTTCACCGGCTCTCCTCTACTAAGCTGAAGCTCATCGGCGGCCAGGTAGATTGAGTCCCCACCAAGTCTACGGGCAGCAACCTCGAAACTCGCCCGGGTCCGGGTTGACGGCTTCTCAAAAAGCAGCCCGGCAATCTTCGCCCTTAGTGTGAAGAGAGACCGTCCTCGTTTGATAATGGTCTTAATCGCCTTGGCTCTCGCGAGAACTCTATCCATCTCTAGTTTGGAAGCGTCGGCGACTGAAAGGAAACTTTTCAATTTGAGACTCTCGACATCCAGTGAGAATGGAAGACGGGCCTAGTATGTGAACTTCATGTCACATGCCCTGCTTGATTCGACGACGTTTGCTCATGGAAAATACAACCGGCGAGTGGGCCAGGTTCTGGAAAAACCGATCACGTTGTGATCATAGTCAAGGAGAACCACTCCTTCGACAATTACTTCGGCACCTTCCCCGGAGCTAACGGGATGAGTATGCCGAGGTCGCCTAATCCACCCCTTCACGACCCAGACCATCGTCACAGTGCCTGGCTGACCCGCCAGACGACTTCTGTCCGCCAACAGTTCGTCGAGGCCGACATACCAGCTTACTTTGCCTATGCTAGAAAATTCACGCTCTGTGACCAGTATTTCACCGATGTCGCTGGACCTTCGACGCCGAACCACCTGATGCTCCTAGCCGCCAACTCTCCCTTCATAGACAACCCGAAACCCGGAGACCCTTCTAGAATCTCATCCTCGCTTCCACTGAGCCTTGAAGCTCGCAATCTGACTTGGGGCAACTACGGCGGATATGCGTTTCAATATCTTAGCGGTGTTGGGGGAAGGAACAAGTTCACCTCTGACCAGTTCGCAAAGGATGCGTCAACCGGAAAACTCCCGAACGTGTCCTGGCTCTACGCTTCGAGCCAGTTTGACGAACACCCTCCCGACCCCGGAAAGGGCCCCATGGGCAACGTAACTACAGGTATGCAGTGGACCGTAAACCAGGTAATCGCTATCGTGAAGGGCGGGCTCTGGTCGAGGGTTGCGATCTTCATTACCTGGGATGATTGGGGAGGATGGTACGACCACCTCGACCCGCCCAACGTCGAGACTTGGAAGCTGGCGACTCCACAGCCATCCTACAAGGGAACACAGTTCCGATACGGCTCACGGGTCGGTTGTCTTGTGCTCAGCCCGTTCGCGAGATCCGGCTATATCTCGAAGAGCCTACACTCACACGTCAGTCTCGTCCGTTTCTGCGAATCCTTGTTCGGGCTACCCGCGCTGAACCAGAGGGGCGCGCAGGCTGATGACATGTCGGACTGTTTCGATTTCAAACGATCGCCTGCTCCGCCACCCGCATAAGGGCCCGCCTTGCCGAGGTAGGCTCTTTCGGACCGTCTTTTGACCAAATGATTCTCTGGCAGAAGTTGTCGAGCATTAGAGGCAACTACATGTACCATTTCGATTGAATCTTCGTCTGAGCGTTGCCGTCTCTTGAGATCATACTCTCTGCCTTCCTCGCAATCTCGCTAACAGCGACGATCATCTCCAGCAAGGCCAGAGCTCCCTACACGATCATTCTCGTGCTCTTCGGAGTTGCGATAGCCGGCTCCTCACTCTCCTCCATCCTCGGAGTTAGCCTACTCTTCGACAGCTTGGTAGGTGGAGGCCTCTTCGTCGGACTCGTCCTCCCGCCATTACTCTTCGAAACAACTATGAACATTCGATTTGAAGAGTTTCGAGCCGTCGCGAGACCCGCTCTCCGGCTCGCCACGGTGGGAGTTGTCATAGCAACGGTTGTCGGAGGACTATTTCTCTGGCAGATAATTCAACTCCCACTCCTCCCATCCTTCCTTTTCGCCAGCATCATCGCCCCGACAGACACGGCCACAGTCCTTGAAATCTTCAGACGAGCAAAGCTTCCCCGAAAACTCTCGACACTGATGGAAACGGAAGCCGTGTTCAACGACGCCACCGGAATAACCATCTTCACCATACTTCTCACGTCACTAGACGTCTCCCGCCTCTCCCTCATCGACGCTGCGGTCAGCTTCGCATCGATCTTCGGAGGAGGAGTAATAGTAGGACTCCTAGTCGCACTAGGCGCTCACCTTCTCTCGAGAATTGTAACTGATCCCATGTCCGAAACAATGATAACAATCACGACAGTCTACGGCTCCTACACCGTCGCAAGCGCTCTAGGCTTTTCAGGAATAGTAGCAGTCGCGATCGCCGGGCTCTACTACGGAAACTCAACGGTAAGGACCTGGGTTCTTCCCCAGACTACTCGAACTGTCAGAAACTTCTGGAGAATCACCGCGTTCATCGCCAACTCACTAGCCTTCCTATACATCGGACTCAGCACCGACCTGGCCCGAATTCGCGCAGACCTCCTACCAATCGGACTCGCGTTTACAGCGGTGACAATCGCACGCTTCTCATCCGTCTACCCGCTACTCGGAACCTCCAAGATAAACGGAGAACCGATTCCGAGATCCTGGAAGAACGTGGCAATGCTGGGAGGAATAAGAGGAGCACTATCTATTGCACTCGTAGCCTCGCTACCGGCCACGATCCCGTCAAGAGACGTGATCACCTCGATGGTACTAGGAGTAGCGTTCATTTCCATAATACTTCAAGGTCCTATGCTATCCAGCTACGTCCGCAGAAAGTTCCCAAGGAAAGTCGAAGTTAGACCCCTCTCAAGAAATTTCTAATCTGAACAATACTCTAGCCGAGACGCGTTTTCGATACGTGGCGGGCTCGTCTTCCCAACAGACCAATGACCACAGCGACCACCCAAATCGTCACGATAATTACGAGGTCAACACTCGGAATCATCGAGAGCAAATTGTTCAAGCTGCCGATAGTGTCAACGTAGAGGATTCGGGGAAACAGGCCAAATGCCCAGAGAAAAACTGGGATAGCTAGTAGCGTTCCAACGAATAGCCAGCGGCCAAGCCTTAGACTCCCGGAATATTCGGCTAGCTGATCCAGCTCGTCGAGCTGAGAAGATTCTCCTACAAGATTCTCTTGATCTTCGCCTATGTCCCGCGTGGATTGCGCCTGACGGTTCAGGCTTCTTAGAATCTGGTCAGTGGCTGTCTGGGCTCCTCTCTTTCTGGTTTCTCCGGAGAAATCGAATCGGTGGCGAGCGCGCGGGCGTTTCTCTTCCAAAGCTGTTCAGCTGGGCTCTCAACTCATTAATAGTGAATGCAAACACTTGGGCAAGCCAGTACTAAGCCGCTGGCGGCCGCGGAATCTGGGTAAAGCCCGCACAACGATTTACGCGTGGATCCAGGACATCAGAAAGCTGGCCCAGCACAGCTATCGCATGATCTTCCTGATCTGTTCCTTGGCCTGTTCCAGAACCGCGTTAACCTTGTTCGACGATCACTTCTTCCTGAATTGAAAGTTCCTTGATCCTCCTCGCCTCTTCGATCGTGTTGCTGATAGCCTCAGAGACGAGTTTCAGTTTCGGTGGAATCGTCTTTCTTCGATCTTTCATGCTTCTGCCCACAAGACTCTTACGAGATATGATGGTTAGTGACATCTCGGCCAACGCTTACCGTTAATAGTACTAGTACACGATCCAAACGGACAGATGTCTAGTATGAGAGTTGGCATTCTCGGTAGTGGCGATGTGGGGAGAGCGTTAGGGAAAGGATTCGTTAACCGTCAACACGAAGTAAAGATCGCCTCGCGGACTCCGAATAGCGACAAGCTGAAGACCTGGGTCAATCAAGTGGGAAGACACGCATCAACCGGAACGTTTGCAGACTCCGCAGCCTTCGGGGACATCATCGTCTTAGCAACTAATGGCT
>VBBB01000126.1 GCA_005882955.1 Candidatus Bathyarchaeota archaeon
CTGGCTCTTCTCCTGGTGCAGGAGTTGGACTTGGACGACGGACGAGAGATGCTCCTGAAGAAAACTGTTTTCCTTGGCGGCCTTTTCCTGGACCGAATCCGAGGCCCGGCGCAAGGGCCTTTCAAACTTCCTTCGGAAAACAAAGAACAGGGGCATTAGCGGGAGAACCATCAAGGTAAGCCTCAAATCAAGGGTAAACATGGTGCCCATGACGAAGATAGCCTTGAAGGCCGTTTGCAGCACAAACGGCACTAGGTTCGATCCCACTTCGGCGACCTGGTCGACGTCCTGTTCCAGACGATACAGTCTGTCCCCAACCGGTGTAATTTCGTGGTAATCCGCGGAGAGAAGGTTCATCCGTTCCAGGATGCTGAGGCGCATCCGCAGCACCAGCTTCTGAATCGTTCGAAAATTTACGAGTTGCGCAAGCGTAAAGAAGCCGAGCCGGAAAATGTATAGGAGGAAGAATCCGCAGGCGGCAAAGACCAAGAGGCGAAAGTCCTTTTTTGGAAGAACACGGTCAATCAGCCACTTCATAAGCAAAGGATCGAGGAGGAACATCAAGCTGCTTAGAACAACCAAGACCACGCTCGAGGAATAGGCAGGCAAAAGTGGCCGCATTTGATGAATGAACCACCTTGCCTGCGCTTTAAAAGTTGGATTCAAAAATTCTCCGTGCTTCTGAATAGTCAACTGACTTCATTCCGGCGCTAAGAGGCTCCGAAGGGCGATGAGTTCGTGCGGGCTGGAAAGGGCGGGGTGGATGGTTTGTTCTAAGGGTGTTTGAGAGCTCCCTTGACCTCCGTTCAATTCTGAATCTTACAAATGGATGTGCATTGCTAGCCGGGTCTATAACGAAATCGGCGAGCCTGAGCTCTTCGCAGGGAAGCCATATGTCATGCCGCAATATCTCTTCCGCGCCAGATTCGCCTGAATTCGATCGGGCTTACGCGGAACTGTTTCAGGAAGCTTCTGGTGAAGTTGCTAACGTGCCGATATCCAGCGTCCACTGCAATCGCTTTGACGGGTGCATCTGTTGTTTGTAATTGCCGTGCGGCCAGGTCGAGGCGCTTTTTCTTTGCGTATTCCTTGATGCCGATGCCGGTGCACGTTTTGAAGAGGCGGCGTGCCTGACGCGCTGACATACATAATTGAAGCTGCTTGCAGATTTGCTCGAGATTCCACCGAATATTTGCCGGGTCACTATCGATCAAATCTATGAGTTTTTGGACCCGCCAGTCCTCCTTGACCGGGCTCACCGGCAGCATGAATTGGCTGGGGAAAAGTAAGTCGAGAAAGGTGCGCACTGTACCCCAACTCTGAACAAAAGGTCTCTCGTAAGTCATCAACCTTGCCTCCTAGGTTTCACGATCTCCAAATACTGAGAAGACTCCGAATCCGCTGGGCCAAAAACTCCGTTTGAAAATAAACAGGGAGTGTTCATTCCGGGCGCTCATTCCAAGTGCATAGACAAAACACCAGATTCATTTAAGGAATTACGATGGTGCGGCGGTATGTTGAGGAACGCTCCGGTGGACCAACCCTGCCTTCTCGAGTTTCTCCAGATGCTCGGCGATGTCAGCTTCCAATCTTTCAGGTGGTGCGTCGAACTGTTTGCGCAGCGAATCGATCAGATCCTGAAAGGTAGAGCCTCCCTGGCGCGATTCAAGGGCGTTCCAAGCCTTGGCTGCTACAACGTTCAGGCTGTAACACAAGCCCTTTTGAATATCCAATATCACGGCACCATCCTGAGTGTAAGTGGAGCGAGCAGAGTTAGACACTTTCCAGACAGAATTTGGAATTGCTTTCATAATTACATCTCCTGGTTTTGTTTAATCTGTTGTCGTCCAAATATAGTTATGACCACCAACCATCGCCTTCCTAGGGAAGGTTGTACTCTATCGTTAATGTTTCCAAACAAGCGCTGGCTGGACTGCCAGGGATTGAAGGGCCTGGGGGCTTTCCTGAAGAACAACTTAGTCGGTTGTCCGCGCGCTGTCGAGCGATTTAGCTAACTCTTTACAACAATAAGCTCGCGCTCAACGCAGCACTGTCGGATTGTATTGGCGAAGCATTTTCGGCGCAAGTATTTTTTCGATTGGTACTAGAACTTATGAGGCGTATTCATTTCAACTNNNAGAATGCCAACTCCTGGCGGCTCAGGCATTCTTGCAAAAAAGAGCGCCCCGATTCCAATCGCTGCCAAGGCTGAGTTAATCTCGAAAGCAATCTTATAGCTTTGCAATAGGTCAAATAGTTTCCCGCCCAAGTAACCAGCCGGTGAGCAAAAGAAAGCTGCGACCAGCAGCATCATTCCACTCACCTTAGGAAAAGCCAGGGGTCCGTAGTAGTGGCCTGTAACCGTATTGAAGCAAATAAACGTCCATCCAAATCCCGTGCCATAAAGAATCGCGGCGGTGTAGGCGATCCACAGTGCTTCCGGAGAAACGCGAATTGCCAGGAAAGATCCCACGAAATAACAGCAGAAACCCAGCATGAACGCGTAGCGCCCTTCGA
>VBBB01000127.1:0-4000 GCA_005882955.1 Candidatus Bathyarchaeota archaeon
GAAGATCGGTGACGAAATTTGCGCTGAAGGCCATGCTACTTGTCCCCGTGGTGTTGTTCAATGCCTACTATCGCAACATTGCCCCTAGAGTCATGCAGAACCTCAACGGGGACTCCGTAGAGAGCTGAGAGAGATTCTGATGTCAGGACTTCTTCAGGCTTCCCGGTTGCAACTTTGCCATTCGCGATAAAGATCACTTTGTCCAGAAAAGGTAGGAGAGGATTGATGTTGTGGGCTATGAGTAGCGCGGTTACGTTGCGCGATCGGACAACGCTATTCACGAGCTGAACCAAGTCTTTCTCACGTTTCAGGTCGAGGTTCGACAATGGCTCATCAAGCAGTAACAGTTCGGGACGGCTAACCAATGCCTCCGCGAGAAATATCCTCTGCAATTCTCCTCCTGACAGGACGCTGAGAGAACGATGCGCCAGATCTTGTGCTCCCACATCTTTCATCGCACCAAGAGCCGCTTCGCGGTCTCGTCCTGAGAGACTGACTCCCCAATTCTTGCCCGAAAACGCCAGTCGCACTAATTCGAGAGACTCAAGATTCGTCTCGCTGTCGATCCCATGACGCTGAGGCACATATCCAATCAGGGGGTTCCCACGCTTGGGCTCGGTATTGAATATCTCGATATTACCATCAAGAGGTTTCTGCAATCCGAGAATCAGGCGAAAGAGAGTAGTCTTCCCTGCCCCGTTGGGGCCGATAATCGCTACGAACTCGCCACGATTAATGTTGAAACTAGCTTCTCGCCAGACCGTGTTATCCAAGTAGCCTGCTGTAAGGTTTCTAGCTGCGACGATTTCAGAGGCTATCGTGTTCCCACTCATCAATGTCCTGGAGCTTGTGAGTCTAGGGCGCGCTGAAGATCGATCAACTCTGCGTTCATCCAATCTTGGAAGCGGGCATCGGAGGGTTGCACGGTTTCTGTCACGCCAACAATAGGAATCAAATGGGCAACAGCCTCGGCCCTAATCGTCAAGGTAAGTTGCGTCGCTGTTTGCTCATTGTATACAAGCACCGTGGCGTTTCCGGGCTGAGTGCCGTTGATAATCTGCTGCTCAAATAGGATTCTGTCAGGTGTAGTCGGATCGTTTCCCTCGGATACTGCTTTCATGAATTCGGAAGGGGAGATGAGGTTGAGCCCAGTCGCCTCGGCAAGGTAGACGAAGATGCTTTCCGTCGATGCTACGGGCCTTCCTGCAAACTTTGCGACAATCTCGTTGATCCGACTATTATATTGTCCAAGGGACGCGTTTAGACTGGCGTATTGCTGTCCGTAGTACGCAGCATTGGTGCTATCGACGGAAACAAGATCTGAATACATCGCATGTGTGGTTTGATTCACGTAACTCGGGCTATACCAGAAGTGCGGGTTGTCCCCAGTCTGTTTCCCAAGGAGATTTGCCACGTTCAAAACTTTCTGACTCGGGTTATTGTTTGCTGAAAGGAGTCTTAGGGCCCAATCGTCATAGCCAGCGCCGTTAACGATGACGAAATTTGCGTTCGCAATCGCCCGAGCGTTCGCTGCATTGCTTTCGTATTCGTGAGGGTCAGCGTTTGGATCGGAAACGATACTCAGTACCTGTGTGTGGGTTCCGCCGAGCTGCGACACCAGGCTGCCCCAGAAGTTTTCGGCGGCGACTATTTGAACCTGAGTTGAACTCATTTCGGATGAAGGCCCATTGAAGTACAATCCGGCTGCTGTTGCCGTTACTAGGATTACAGCTAGGACCGCGGCGATTAGATATCTTCCTCTCATTCGTAATTCTCCTTGAACTGTGAGCCTAGCAGTGGAGCAAGTGACTATTAAGTATGTGTCAGGAGTTATTAACTTCCGCAAGTAACGCCGGATATTCAATACTGAACTATGCTATCTGATCATCATAACTCCTTGAATCCGTGATGAGTTTCTGCCGCCAGCGATCGGCTTGGGAGCTATGTTAATAACAATTAGCTGGAAGATTTATAACTATTGTTAATCACTTCAACGGTGTCGAAAATGGCCATTGTCAGCCTATCCTTTCCGGATCAGATGATAAAGGAGATGGACCAGATCCAGAGATCAGGGGGATTCGCCGGCCGATCCGAACTCGTGAGATCAGCAATTAGGTTGTTGCTCGAAGACTACAAAGAAAAGAACGCTCTCTCGGGACACATGAACGCCATCATCGTTGTAACTCACGACGAGTCCAACGAAGCGCCGATAACAAAGCTCAAACACGAATTCGATGACATCGTGAAGACACACATCCACAACAAGATCAGCCAAACCAACTGCGTCGAGCTCTTCCTCTTAGAAGGCGACGCAAGGAAGGTGGGATCGATGGCCCACGAATACCAGAAGGAGGACAAGCTGAAGAGCGTCAAGCTCGTCGTGATCGAGTAAATGTTGACCGTTGGATGTCCGTCTACGCTTCGGAAGCTTTAGGATCCCTGCCTAGGCGTCGCCAGGCTGTTCAACTCGTCAAAGGCGATCGCACCGTCGACAAGGTTCTGATAGGTTCCTTTTTCCAACACCTCCTTGGAGGCACGCTTTAAGAGACCCATCGCCGCATACGAAGCACTTGGGCCAAAGCTTACGCGAGCAACGCCCAGCCTTTCCAAACTGCTGACAGGAGGCAACCCCTTCCTAACCATAACATTGACGGGAAAATCAAGCTCCTTCACAAACCTTTTGATGGAAACTGCCTCAGTCAGACCCATAGGATAGACGCAATCAGCTCCCGCGTCTCTGTAAGCAGAGGCGCGGCGAACGGCTTCTTCGAACTTTGCCTCCTCGTCGCCGGATGCAAATCGTAGCGCGTCGGTTCGAGCATTGATTACAAGAGGAACGCCCACAGTATCACCAAGTCTTCTGATCGCTTTGACGTTCTCGACCTGTCTCTCGGCGGGAAACAGCTTCTTCGTTGAATGAGCGAAGTCTTCGATGTTTATCCCAATTCCTCCCGCTCTCAAAATTGCCTTGACCGTGGCTACTACTTCTTCAGTGGTCTTACCGAATCCTGCGACGATATCCACCGAGAGTGGGACCGAGAGGACCTTAGCGATTCTTTCGACAGCCGACACGAATTCATTACGACCAATCACCTCGCCATCAGGGTAGCCGAGAGATACCATGAGTCCTGCGCTGGAGGTTGCAACCGCTGGGAATCCTTCATTCTCAAAGACGCGTGCGCTTGGGACGTCCCATGCGTTCGGAAGAATCAGAATCCGTTTTCCATGGTGGAGTCCACGAAAATCTTGAGCCTTATTCTTCTGGGATCGCATCTTGAATTCCCGCAGGTTGCTGATCACGTTTCGATGCACCTATCTTCCTTTGCATCCAGAATTGGTCGAGATCTCGCAGAGCCTGGCTGTCAAACCTTCTCTCAAGTGAATCATCGGGCGGGCCTAGAGGTTTGCCAATCTTCCCAGATTTCAAGTCGTCGACCAAGTGAGCAAACTCATGTCCCAGAGTTAGGAGCGGGTCCCGAGCTGCTTTGAAGACTGTTATGAGAAATTCAACTTTTCCACCTTTCTTCCGGTCTGAGAGGAGCCCGTCGTAGTAACCAGTTCGACCTCCTTTTATGGAAGGAGGACGCGTTGAACTGTATTCGATGAATACTCGACTCTTATCTACACCGTACTTCTCACACAAGAATTCTAGAAAATCGGTGAAACCTTCCGGGTACTGAGTGTCGGTCACGTGGCATCACTAAGCTACTGGTTCAGTAATCATCAGCTTATGGTCCCGGATGGAAGAGTCTTATGAAAGAGACGCTTAGCCCGACTAGCTCTAATAATCTGGAGGCGTAAACTTTGATTTCTTGGGAGGATGCGTACAGGACCACACCTCCTTGGGATATCGGCCGCCCACAACCGGCATTCGTAGGCCTCGTCCAGGCTGGCGAGCTCACTGGGAACACGGTGCTCGATGTCGGCTGCGGAACCGGCGAGAACGCCTTCTACCTTGCTCAGAACGGATTCTCAGTCGTGGGGGTCGACCTGTCAACTC
>VBBB01000127.1:4059-5232 GCA_005882955.1 Candidatus Bathyarchaeota archaeon
GCGCTCTCGCTAGAATTCGAGAGTGGCCGTTTCGACAACATTATTGATTCCGGACTGTTCCACACGTTTACGGACAATGACAGAATCTCCTTCGCGCGCGAGATCGCTAGGGTCTTAACGCCAAATGGAAGATACTTCATGCTCTGCTTCAGCGACAAAGAGCCCACAGACTGGGGCGGACCGCGCAGAATTACCAAGGAAGAAATCGAAATAACTTTCTCGCCACATTTCAATATCAACTACATCAGAGATGCCTACTTTGCGACGCGAATCCACGACAACGGCGGGAGAGCCTATCTGACATCGGCAACAAAAAAAAGCCGATTGACCTCGCCCGGATGCTCCATGAAGAGTCTCTAGGGTAATATCCTACTCGTCTTTCTCCTTCGTTATTTGATCCCTTACTGATTTGAAGAACTCAGAGCTCTCAATTCGCCCCGCTTCTGAGTGTACCGCATCCAAGTCAATCTTGAGCCTGGTGCTCGTGACCCTTCGCCTCTTGAACAGCAGGAACGCTATAGTAAGCAGTGCCGCAATTATCGTCGCAATGATACCGAAGTAGTAGAGTGGAAAGCTCGCTGACGCATTGTTCTGGATGATAATCGCTCTGGTGGCGGTCCCACTGTTGGCAGGAGATGGAGAGTCCGATGCTTTGATGACGAGGGACCATAGTCCACCCGGATCCGAGGATCGCGCCGTGTAGGTCCCTACCCATACTCCAAGGCCAGTGTCAAAGACCACCGGGACGCTGCCGTTGACTGAGGGTGTACCGCTGTAGAGAAGGTACGCTCCAACATTACCTGCTTGGAGAGTCGTTCCATCAGGATATGCGATGGTCGCATTGAACCTAAGTTGTTGGCCAACACCGATGTTAGTGTTGGTGGTGACAGTGATGGTTAGACTGGCAGGCACTAACTGTGGGTTGTTTGTTACTCGCGCTCCCGGCCCTATATTCCCATAGGCATCACCGTAGGCGTGCGCCTCTAGAGATACTGTCCAGATCCCTGTCTGGTTATTGGCAAAAGTCGTGTAGCTGGCATTGAAAGTCTGAGCGTTGCCATCATAGGTGGCTGTAAGAGTAACGTTGCCACCAATCGGTCTCGCAAGGGTTAGAAGCGCGACACCTGTTATGGGAATCGATCCGTCCGGGTAGATTGGTTGGAAGGAAAACCT
>VBBB01000128.1:0-4483 GCA_005882955.1 Candidatus Bathyarchaeota archaeon
TGGAAGACCCAGCTAGAAACTTTTGCTTTAGAGCCGCTGCCATAGTTCCCGGAACCTCCCCTTCTCCCTGCGAGATCAACGCCTCTCTTCGCCTTTGTTTCGAGAAGCATCGAGAGACAGCTCTTCTCAGAAGCTGAGTAGCTGTTTCCGCTTTCCCTCGCGTGAACGAGCCCGTCGGCCACCTTCTCAAGATATTCTTTCTGAAATTGCGGCGTCTCCATGAAGTGGTGCATGTAATCCGATTCTGCTTTCTCAAACTCCTCCCTTTTCCTGAAACTCGCAGCTTTGGGCTCATGTCCAATTTTTTGCGTAACCTCTGTCCAGCGAGGGAGTCCCCGCCAGAAGTGTCTCAGAAGGTAAGCGAAGCCTTTCTCAGCCATCTTCGGATATGGGACGTGAAACGACATTGGTCCAACATGGTCAACCAATGATTCTCCGGGTCCAGCCTTGATCAGCTTGGCGGCCTCCGCCTGCTCTGCCCAGTCATCGACCGCGCCCTCCATGGCTTTCAGATAGCATTTCTCCGAATGCTTACCATGAACTACTGCGGTTGTGGAGAATAATGGTCTCCAGAAATCGTCTTCATCCTCCATGTAAGTGCCGATGACGTTGTCGAAGCTTAGCAACCTTGGTTCCTCTCTGACCAACAGGGCCACCGCTCCCGCTCCCTGGGTAGACTCTCCCGGAGTATTCAGAGGATACTTGGCGACGTCTGTTGAGCAGACGATGCTGGATCTGCCGTTGGCGCGACCTGCCCATGCCCAGTCCAGTGAGCTCTCTAGGGCATCAGCGGTACTAACGCACGCGAACTTGTATTCAACCCCTGACGTTTTCTTTAGGGCACCCTTGCCATACTTCTGTTCCAGCATTCCATGAACATAGGCGGCGACAGGCTTGGACTCGTCAACCCCTGTCTCAGTAGCAATATCGATTCTAGCAATATTCGCAGGTGAAAGATTGTTCCGCTCGATTAGTTCGAAGATCGCGTTTGCAGCCAAGACTGAACTGTCCTGGTACGTGTCTGGAATCGACATCTTCGCAATCCCAATCCCATGCAGATATTTTGCAGGGTCAGACTCTCTCGCCCGCGAGAACTCAGTATGTTTTTCCGGTTGCTCTTCGCTGGCTAATTCCAGATACAATCGGGGAATGTAGACTGCTATGTCGTCAATGCCAACGGGTGTCTTCAATAGTCCACCTCCAGAACCTGATTGAGAGCTAACGAGCCGGTTTCTGCCTCTGATGAAGCATTCTAGACGGCACGGAAAGATAGGTTCCGTGTTCTCTTCAGCGGCTTGTTTTCAGTTACAATCCTTCATTGCTCTCTTGATCCGAAGAGCAAGAATAGGGTACTATCGGATTCTGTATCTGATACGATATAGTTTATATCCAGCCAAGCAATCACCTCTCAAAAGCTGGTCAAATGCCCGGAATAATCGACGTGTCGCAGCTCGTCAAGATCTATGGCGACGGGACCAAGGCCGTGAAGGGAATCACGTTCAGTGTCAACGAAGGAGAGTTTTTCGGCTTTCTGGGACCGAACGGTGCCGGAAAAAGCACAACCATCAAGATACTCACCACCCTCCTTCAGAAGACTTCGGGCTCCGCATCAGTAGCAGGGCTGAGCGTCGACTCCGACGCTCCTAAGATAAGAAAGATCATAGGGGTTCAGAACCAGGACACAGTAGTCGACGAAGACCTCACAGGCCGCGAAAATCTAATTCTCCAAGGACAATTACAGCAGATGCATGGACCCGCAATCAAAGAGAGAGTCGATGACCTTCTCAAGATTGTCGATCTTGTAGACGCTGCAGACAAGCGTGCGGGTTTCTATTCGGGAGGTATGAAGAAGCGACTTGACCTCGCAACAACGCTTGTCCACAATCCGAAAATTCTTTTTCTAGACGAGCCCACCACCGGACTGGATCCTCAATCGAGAGCGGCAATCTGGGCCTATCTGAAACGTTTGAACGAACAGGGAATCACGATATTCATCACAACACAATACCTAGAAGAAGTCGATAGATTGTGCCGGCGACTGGCCATCGTTGACCTTGGAGAGATCGTTGCCCAAGGAACCCCTAGCGAGCTGAAACAGGAAATAGGAGCTGATTCGATTTCGTTGGGATTCGAGAACTCGAGCTTGAACGGGGGCGACGTACGAACTAAAGCTCGACAGGTCCTCGAGAAGAAGTTCGACGGAGTGTCCAACATCGTGGACTCAGACGTAGGTTTGACAGTCTATGCGAAGAATGGCAGCTACATGGTCCCGGAACTCGTGAGAGCTTTCGATGAAGCGCAGATTAGACTCTCAACGATTGGAGTGTCCTCCCCGACCCTTGACGACGTGTTCCTCAAGCACACAGGGAAGAGAATCCGGGTCGAAGAAGTCAGTAGCGCAAACATGCGAGGCATGTTCGGCCGAAGGAGACGCTAAGCAATGTCGTTCTTCTCAGACGCCACCCACCTATTCGTGTACGGAATCCAATATTGGTCTTCTTCTCCCTCTTTCAGCCTATAATCTTCCTCCTACTTTTCACTCAGTTGTTCAGCGGTCTTGGCCGCTTCCTCGGAGCAGGGATTCTCAGCTACACGGCCTTCGCAACCGCCGGAATCGTCTTGCAGAACGCCTTCTCCAGCGCCTTCCAGTCAGGAACCGCCGTAGTTGATGACA
The DNA here is from genome assembly GCA_005882955.1 of Candidatus Bathyarchaeota archaeon. Lineage (GTDB taxonomy): Archaea > Thermoproteota > Bathyarchaeia > 40CM-2-53-6 > 40CM-2-53-6 > 40CM-2-53-6. The sequence continues at coordinate 2,675 of VBBB01000128.1, forward strand.
TAAAATCCGGCTTCCTTTCCAAAATGCTTGCGACTCCAGTGAACAGATCCGCAATTCTCTTTGGAAGATTACTCAGCGATGTCTTCAGAGTCGTAGTTCAAACAGTAATCATTCTAGTACTAGCATATGCTCTCGGCGTCTACCCAGCTACCGGAGCCATAGGCTACCTACTCGTCATCTTCACAGTCGCCTTCTTCGGCCTGGCTTGGTCGGGAATATCTCTCGCGCTAGGACTGAAGACAAAGAGTGCCGAGACAGTCTTCGGAATCGCCGGAGCCGTAACCTTCCCACTCTTGTTCATGAGCACTGCACTGGTCACAGCAGATTTCATGCCTCCTTGGATGCAAGACGTTTCAACTTACAATCCTGTCAGTATTGCCGTAAACGCGATTCGAAACCCCATCACCGGGTGCAATGTTGCTCAGAGAATATGCAACATTGGATTTGATTGGAACACGATCCTCCAAGCTTACGGGGTAATTGCCGCCATCGGCTTAGTGACACTAGGAGCGACTCTGTACCTGTTCAGAAAGGTAGTCAGCTGATTCTCGAATGCGGACAATCGATAAAAATAGCCAGATAGCTGGAACCGCTCGACCAGGTGTGAACCGATGAGTGCCCCATCCATTGTGGCCGAGAACCTGACAAAACGGTATGGTTCCTTTACGGCATTATCCAACCTCAACTTGAAGATCGAAGGCTCAAAGTGTGTTGGCTTTCTCGGCCCCAACGGCGCCGGAAAAACGACTACACTAAAGATTTTCACGGATATGATCAGAGCTTCTGAAGGAAGGGCTCTAATCAACGGGGTAGATGTTCACCTCAACAAGAAAAAAGCCTTGGGCTCGGTTGGTGCACTGATCGAGAGCCCCGAAATCTATCCCGCCCTTACGCCAAGAGAAGCCTTGTCGATGGTCGCCGACCTCCGGGGACTTCCTCGTGCAGATGCTAGGAAGAAAATCGAAGAGACCGTTGCTGAGGTAAAGATGAATGAGTGGCTAGACAAGAAGGTTGGAAAGTTTTCCAAAGGGATGAAACAGAGGATCAACATCGCTGCCGCGCTTCTCTCCGACCCAGAGGTCATCATGCTTGACGAGCCTACAACAGGACTTGATCCGAGGGGACAGTCCGAGGTCCGGGACATTGTCAAGGACCTAAAGAAAAAGAACAGACTCGTCTTCATGAGCTCGCACCTGTTGAACGAGGTTCAGGAAATATGCGATGAGGTCGCGATGATTGATCATGGCAAACTGATTGTCTATGATACTCTATCTAATGTTACTACGAGATTTTCAAGCGGCGGCTCAAATACAGTGGAGATAGAACTTTCAAGGGACATCGATGAACAAAGCGCCAACAGGAACATCTCTTCTCTGACAAGCGTAAGTTCGGTTGACAGGATCGACGCGAGGAAGGTTCGGATACACTTCTCCGGTGGTATTCAGAACCAGGAACGACTCCTGCTAGACCTGGCCACTATGAAGATTGGCATGATAAGCTTCCGTCCCGCCGCGTCCGCTCTAGAAGACACTTACCTGAACCTCATCAAGGATACATTGTGACACACTCATGACCCAACCAGCTTCTCCAAATCTTACAGACATGAAGAAACGTGTTCTTCCAAGCAGCGTTTCTCAAGTAGGAACGATTACAAAGTATGAACTGGTCAATTATTTCCGTTCCCGACGATTCTTCGTTCTCCTAGTCATAGGACTGATAATCAGCGGGCTTCTAACAGCACTGGTCGGATACTATAGACCATCGAGCTTCCTGGCCTCACCTCTGAGCTTCTACTCAACCTGGTGGGCG
>VBBB01000128.1:4556-5054 GCA_005882955.1 Candidatus Bathyarchaeota archaeon
TTCCATTTACATCGGAAAATGGCTTGGTGCACTCATAGCATCGATAATAATGCTAGGAGTCTTCGCGGCCATAACGATAGGCAACGGCATCTATTACTTCGGTCTCAACATTCCGAATCAACTGTGGGAATCGCTTCTCTTCTCAGTGCTGTATCTGATTGCTGTTCTTGGCTTCACGTTTTTCTTCAGTTCCTTGTTCAAGAGCACCTCAATGTCAATACTGGTTACAGCTATCCTTTTCCTCTTTGCATTCAGATTGATCGAGATGCTGGTGGAGAGCCTCGTGAAGATCGAACCTTGGTTCCTCATCACTTATGGTGCTGAAATCATCGGCAACGTTCTCACGGACCAATATCCCACAACCACAACTCAAGGTTTTGGGCGCGACGCTTTCACTTCATACGCGGTGACAATTCCTGAAGGAATAGCCATACTCTTGGCCTACTTTTTGGTTACCGCTGTACTTGGTCTCTTTCTGTTCGAGAGAAGGGAGTTTAC
>VBBB01000128.1:5065-5561 GCA_005882955.1 Candidatus Bathyarchaeota archaeon
GATCCCGGAATTTGCCGTTCTTCATCAGTTCTTCCGCGATTGTGTCGTTCTCTTTCCCCGCTCTATCCCAGACCAAGAACCTGGATTCACCTCCACGCGAGAATCTCGCAACGAAGTAGGGCATATAGAACAGGTTTCCCTCTAGAAACTCGAATTTTTCCAGATCTATCTTGGAGGGCAGGTTCAGTCCGTCTGCGAACATCTTCCATCGCGTATCCCGGGTCTTCTTCAGGTGGTCAATGTTTTCCTTGATCTCTTGTTTTGCACGGTCAGTTTTTGTAAGAGAATCATATTGCTTCGACAACTCTTGCAGCTGGTGGTCGAAGTCAGACAACATTCCTCTTAGCTCATCCAGCCTCTCGCTGACAAGAATCGTAGAGTCGCGTCCTCGCACCACCGAACCGGAGTCAGGATCCAAGTCGGCCAGTTGGGGCAAGAGAGAGATTAGTTCAGGGTAGAACCCTAGGTTTACTTCTCGAACGGCCATGACAGTTGA
>VBBB01000129.1 GCA_005882955.1 Candidatus Bathyarchaeota archaeon
CTTGCGAAAGACTATTGTCTGATAATTCCTGGAAGCGCTCTGACGCTGTCTCTCCTCCTCTGATTCTTCCATCCTCTTCTGTAGAGCCTCAAGCTCAATCGTCATAGCCTCGAGACTGAAATTCTTCAAAATCTGATCCTTATACCAGATCAACTGACCAGCCAGCTTAGTCCACCTGACACGCTGCGCATTAGGAGTATACTGCGACTTTGCATACTTGTGAGAAGTCTGAATTAGATCCTGAACCGTCTCAATCATGACCTTCCGCTCAGACTGCCGCCAAGCGTTGATACTATTCTTAACCTCAGACTCCTCACGACCCTCATCCTCGCCCATTACAACCCCCATAACTCTACGAGCTAGTCGGATATGTCCAAGAGAGCAGAACGAAATAGCTGCCTTGGGAGCGATCTCACCCGTCATCTATTCGGGTAACTGTATTGATGGTGGTCGTCACATCAATTATCTCGCCGATTTGGCTGAAACGAGTCGCGACATCGCCGGGGAGCGCCGCACACTTTCCTTCAAGAGAAACGCCCTCATCTCCTGCGACAGTCTACCCGGAATAGGTACATGACTCTCGAAATATCACCCACCTGAAATCCGGTCACGAACTCGGAAGGTCCGACGCAGGTCGCTCTCTTGCGAACTCTACGTCACAATTTAGAAGCTAGGAGCTGCGTTGAGACGATTCAAGACGACTACGGCTTACTTTTCAATAGTGACAGCTTATCCTCGAGGTATTTCTTGACAAGCGCGAAATTCTCCTGATCTTTGCTCGCTATCTTGTCGTTGTCCCCCATCAGACGAATCCAACGATCAATCGTGTGATCTAGCTCAGAGCCTCGATGAACCCTCTGGACCCTGGAGTAGAGAGACGTGAAGAAGCCCTTGAAGGCACCGATTGATCCAGTGACCGCGGATCCCAGATGTTGGTAGAACCGTGTTCCGATTAGTATATTGATGGCGAACATGGCTATCGCAGCTTCAAGGACGTTCTGGATCATTCCGAGCGAAAAAGTGCTTGATGACGAACCTGTCACCGCGGTCGACCGCGTAATGATGCCCGTAACTCCAAAAAGAACTACGTATAGAACAGCGAGAAAGATCTGGGACCCGTACGATCCGAGTTCGAAAATGTCGAAGAGTAGGTAGCCTATCATGATGAAGAGTATTCCGAACAATACCACGCTCGAGTCCACGTAATAGAGAGCCGCCGCAACGAACAAACACGATATGCCAGTCAGACTCGGAAAGAAGTCAAGTCGGTGACGAATCGCCAACACGGACTTCCGGGACCAGAGAGCCGAGAAGCTGACAAAGGCCAACGCCACAAGGACCCCGAAGTCGGTAATTCTGACAAGGAAGTCTGCGTTGAAGAGTGAGAGGACCATCATGAAGATAAGCGAAAAGAGCCATGAGCTACGACCAATGGACTTGGGAAAGAATCCGTCGGAGCTGAGGGCTCGGAGATGGCGTGTTGATGATAGGAATGAGGGAACGAACGTCGTCAGTGAGGCGATGATGAATGCGATGCCCATCAGCAGACCGTTGACAGGTCCGAAGAGCGACTGAGCCAGGAAAATCGCTGGAACACTTGCTCCTGATAGAGCTGAGGCGTTTGGAACGGCAACGTAGACGCCTATTGCATAGACTATGTTGATGACGGTGGCTACTACTACAGACCCGAGCATTGCTTTCTGGGCGAAATTCACCCGGTCCAAGTCTCGGAAACGCTTGAAGAAAGAAAGTATTGGAATGTTGGACTTGGGAGCAAGATCAGATGACATTGCCTGTATCTCTTGGAACCCGAAGAAGAGGAGGAAGAGAAACGCGGTATTCGCGACGAGAGCGAAAGTAATCGTTGAGATTTCTCCTGTTGGTAGAGTGAAGATTGATGTGAGAGGCTTAGTACCCGCCTGCACCAGTATAGCAGATTCGAAAAGAAGGATAGCGCACAGCAGGATTGTGAGACCAATCTGTAGGCCAGCGATGGCTCCAGCGTAGCGTTTTTCGAAGAAGGCGTTGACGACGAACCATGCGACGAGCAACCCTATCAATGACAAGGCAACGACCTCGCTCTTCGCGCCGGATCCAAGGAAAGACTGGAGAGTAGTTGCAAGGTCGAACCGTGAATAGTTTACGAAGATGATAACAGAATAGGCCGCGAGCGCAGTATTCCCGATCCAGAGGCCAAACCTTGCGATGAAATATCGTAGACTGGACCGTCCGCAAGCATTTCGTGTGAACGCGGGTCCGCCGACGCATTCTTGCCCTTTGTCGGACCATTCCCTATACATGCGACCGTACAGACGGGCCACGAGTATCGATATGCTCGCGGCGATTAACAGGGAAGCTATGCTGATGAAACCGTACTGGACAACGTTGAGTGGAATCAGAACGAACAGTGGAGACCCTAGCGTAGCGCCTAGGCCGAGGGAGAGGGCGGCGAAGAAGNNGCCCGTCCTTCTTGGTCAGTCTGGGCATTCGTAGAAACATGCTCGACGGGACTCGTATTCGGATGCTTCTAGTCACGCTGTGAGCCAGCGTCACCCCTCCAGCTAGAATGCTCAGCGACAGAATTAGCTCGTAGAATATCAAGAACTGTCCTGTACTCGTTCCGCTGCTGGCTTCGAAGACGGACACGATGAGGAAGAGGCTGAGAAGTACTAGAGCTAGTCCGAAGAGCAGAGAGACGAATCTGATGGAGACTCTAAAGTCGCTCAGCCAGGACCGCTGGCTCAATGTTTCGCAGCCGGCTCCTGAAGCTCGATCCCGGCTATCCTCAAGTAGAACGCTGCCGACCTCAAATGATTGAACGCGTCAGTGATGAATGCGATGCCTGTCAGAAACAGCAGTCCCTCCAGCACAAAGGCTGCATTGTTTCCTCCCGGAGACTGCGCCAATGAAGCGAATTCTTGGAGAATCTGCGGGACGCTAATGTTTAGGACCGATGGTGAGATGACGCTGATGCCTAGGACCAGTAGAAACGCGGAGATTACTAGTTGAAAGATTGAGACGACGAAGTTGAGTATGGATGAGCTCGCGTAGAAGGGACGCTGTATCAGGTTGACAAACTTCCTGATATCCTCGTCAGGCGAGTTGATGAAGTGGTCTCGTATCTGCTCGTAGAGCCCGTACTCGGTCTTGGAGTCGCCAACAAACCGCTTGATGTCGGCGTTTAGCTGATCGACCTCAACGCCAGTCGACATGTAGCTTCCTCCTCAGGAAAAACTAGAACGGGTATAATATTCGAGTGGAACCCTACCAGCGCAACTCAATCCTAGCGAATGGAGATTTCTTATAGATTAGAAGAATATCTCAGCATTACTGCAATACTCCAAACTGTTCAGAGCTGAACCGTATAAACAGGGAGCGCGCATCGAACCTTCTTGATTCCGGGTCGAACGTTCGTAACGTGAAGGATGGGACGAAGATGTCTATGCGTAGCACGACGCAAAATGAAAAGTCGCACCATTATTTTGTTGCGAAATGGATAACGATCTCCGTTATCGTAGGAGTAGTGTGCGGGCTAAGCGCCCTCGCGCTTCTAGAAGCCATCCGAATCATAACACAGCTGACTCTTACCGGCATCGCCGGCTATTCTCCGCTGCTCGCTGGAGGCGAAGGAGGGACCTCTGGTCTTGTTCTGCCCACTGTCCGGTACTTCATTCCGATCGTGATGGCCCTTGAAGGCTTGGCGGGGGGGATCTACTGACCTACCCAGTTTGTATGTGTTTCTGACTATTGCTTGGTCCCAGAGCATGACAGTTTCGGGAGGAAGAAGTGGAGTGCTTTACCATATGTGGTTGGTGGAGCTCCGCAGTCTCGGAAGCTCGAACTGATCTTAACGACGGTCTGAAAGTCCTCGGGGGCAAGGCTGTAGAGGACCCTACCTTGAAGACGTTGCAGGTCGGTCAGATTCTTTCTCAGCCAAGTAGCGCAGATCCTTCTCAATGCCGTCTTCCCGCCTTTGAAACGGAAGGCCTTCCATTTACCCAAGAATTCTACAGCGTCATCGAGCC
>VBBB01000087.1 GCA_005882955.1 Candidatus Bathyarchaeota archaeon
CTCCTGAGTCTCGTCACGGAGATATGGGAAGTTGAAGCCCTTCTCTTTCGAGCGCATTATCATGTTTTCAAAACTGTCTTCCGGATACCCTTCATCATCGTTGCTGTTGATCGCAACCAGACTCGCTCCTTTAGGTAGATAGTCCCGTTGCAGCTGAACCATTCGGGCCTCGTACGCTTGAACGTAAGGGCAGTGATTGCAGCTGAATACGATTGCCAGGGCCCTCCTGTCGGCGAAGTTCTTGAGAGAGTGGGTCTTGCCGTCAACGCCCTGTCGTTGAAAGTCTGGGGCAATGCTGCCAAGAGGTAGTCCAACGGATCCGACCGCGACCGGTGATGAAGACATCATTCCATGAATCCGAGGGAAGACCTTAGAAAGCTTTCGACTCAATCCAGACCAATCCGATTGGAGGACGGAAGATTAGCATGAAATTCTATGTTGGAGTGTCCGGATTCAGCTATACCAGTTGGAAGGGAAAATTCTATCCCAAGGATCTGAAGAGCGAAGACTTCCTCAGCTTCTACTCTGGGAAGTTGAATAGCGTCGAGATCAACAGCTCCTTCTACGCACCTCCCAGCGCGGCCATGGTGAAATCCTGGGCCGGAAGAACAGGCGAAGATTTCCGTTTCGCAATAAAATCACCCCGACTAATAACCCACACACTCAAAATCGGCAAGGGCGCCTCGGAGGCCGCCGATCGACTCGGTAAGACTCTCGATTTACTAGGAGGAAAACTTGGACCCGTCCTGTTCCAGTTACCACCGTTTTTCAGACAGGACCTGAAGACCCTGGAATCCTTCCTCACACAGACAGCTAGTGTGAAGAAGAAGGTGTTCGAGTTCAGGCATGAATCTTGGCTGAACGACTCGACCTACCAACTGCTAGAGAAGCATGATGCCGGTTTCTGCATAGCGGAGACAGAGGATATGAAACCAGTTCTCCAAGTGACGGGAGGACTTCCCTACTTCAGGCTGAGAAAGGATGTTTACACCGCAAGCGATGTCGGGAAATGGACGGAAAAGATTCGGGACATAATCAAAGGGTCGGAACAAGCGTACGTATATTTGCGGCACGACGAGACGGGCGAAAATGCGTCTTATGCAGTAGGGCTGCAAGAAAAAATCTCAGGTTGAAAAATTCGGTTGGTTGTTGGTTTTACGCTGTTTTCGCTGAGGCTTTCTTGAGTTCGTCGTAGTTCGGTTCCTTGCTGGGATCATCGCTGACCCACTTGTAGGTCACGACTCCGTTCTGGTCCAGGATGAAGACGCTCCTCTTCGCTACGGTGTAGCCCTTCAAGTTTCCGAAATTCTCATGGAAGACGTTGTACTGATGGACGATGTCTCGGTTGTAGTCGCTGAGGATTGGGAAGTTGAGGCTGTTCTTTTCTGCGAAGGCTTTGTTCGTCCAAGGATCGTTGACGGCGATTCCTACGACTTGGGCGTTTATCTTGTTGAACTCTGCAAGATCATCTCTTAGCTTACACATTTCCTTTGTGCATACACTTGTGAAGGCGCCTGGAAAGAACGCTAGAAGGGTCGCACCCTTCGGCTTCAATAGTTCTTGAAGACTGCGCGGCTTCCTGTCAGAGTCGTGGAGAGTGAATGTTGGAGCTTTTTCTCCCTGATTGACCATTTCCGGATCCAAGGTCCGAAGATCTTTTCGGTGTTTCTAAACCTTACACCGACTAGGCGAACGCCAAGTGTCTTTTGAAACGAGAGGGACTGGAATCTAAAGAAAAGAGTTTGGGAAGTAGAATAGATCAGACTGGGCTTGTTACTCGTGCTTCTCTTCGCCCGCGGCACAGGAAGAGTCGTGATCGCCCGGATCATGGGTACTCTTTGAGTCGTGTGCTTTGTCATTATCGGTGTCCGTGTCGTGGTGCAAATGGAAAGCTGGGTTAGACTTGCCCATGGACTTCATCAAAGCTACTGTGGTGTCCAGTTTGTTCTTGACGAGTCCGAAAGCGTTGGCGTTGTCTTTGCTGTTTCCTTTGTTATGCGGGTTAGGATCGTGGGACTTGGCCTCGCCGCATGAACCGCCGCTGCTGCTATTGTCGCCACCGCTACTTCCAGATGGCGTCGTGGGATTCTTGCCCCCGCTGCCAGGCGTTGTAGGTGTAGGACTAGTGCTTTGCGTTGAGGGCGAGTGCACCAGGAATGGGACGAGAAATGCTCCTATTCCTGCTGCGATGAGGGCTGCTGCTCCGAGTGTGCGTCTACTTGGTACTATCATCTTGTTTTCCTATCTCCCTTTGTTCTCGGACCCCCCTTCCGGTCTGGCTATATTATTCAAGGAATTGTACACTCAAGAACCTGTCAATCCATTCTCACTCGAGGTCGAAATCTTTCAGGAACCGTTGGAGGATATCGGAATCCGATATACTGTCACAGGATTCGAAGGAATAGGTAGAGAATCAGAATGTTGGGTATTGTAACAAGCAGTCCGATCTTTGAGAACTCTACGGAGCTGAATCCAGAGCCTCTACTCTCAGCCGCTTCTAAAATGATCACATTGCTTGCTGCCCCCAGAAGACTCAGTCCGCCTGCCAGAGTGCTCGCACCGGCCAAAGCAACCCAGGCCTTGACGTTACTTCCTGTGAATCCTGCGGCTTGCATCGCCTTGATGTAGACCGCGACGAATGGGACATTGCTTAGCAACTGGCTGAAGATCAGACTGGTCAGGATTATGACACTTAGAGAGACAACTATGTCTGTAGGATTGAGCGCGGGCAGGTAGAGTAGCAGTGATTGGAGGGCGTTCGAATCCCAGAAGCCCTGGACTACGATGAATAGGGACATGAAGAAAATTATGATGCCCCAATCTACAGATGCGAGGATCTCCCTCCGCCTCGTACTTAGCAAATAGACGATCGTCGCACCGAGCAACGAGACCGTCCCAAGGTTTACGTTTCCCTGAACTCCAAAGAGTTGAGCGACTCCGACGAGAAAGAAGCCGACGACTACGATGCCCGCTACGTACGCTGACAGTTTTGCGAGTCTTCCGTCTTTGATTGGTGGCAGAGGAATTGTCCCGAAGTCTTCAGCGGATTTTGCAAGATCCTTTCGATAGTAGAATCTGAGAATGAGAAATGTGACGACTAGCCCTATGATTGTCGGTGGGACGAGAAAGTAGAGAAAGTCGAGCATCGGATTTGGAATCCCACTGGACAAGCCGATGAGCAGGTTCTGGGGATTCCCAACTGGAGTCATCACGCTACCAATCGTCACTCCGAGCGCGAGGGTCATCAACAGAACACTCGGCCTAATCCGCATCTGCTTGGAGAGCCCTAACATTATCGGGGTCGCTGTCAGAGCGAGTGTGTCGTTGACGAGGAAGGCAGATAGAAGACCCATTCCGAACAGCACCAATGCCAAAGCTCGCTGTGGAGTCCTTGCAAGCCTGATCATTCTAGCCGTGAGATATTCGAGGAGTCCTGACAGCTCCATGGCCGCAACGATCGAGAACATTCCGAGAAGGAAGAATATCACGTCCAGGTTGATAGCTGCATACGCGTCTTGTAGAGGGATGGCTCCGGAGAAGATCATGGCCACTGCTCCTGCGAGCATGATGGTCCAGATGGGAATCTTGAACCGGCGGAAGTTTCTCAGAGCGATTAGAACGTAGACGACAACGAAGATGCCTATCGGGAGATACTGAAGCGGAGGCATCTGTTACAAGTCTTAGGGACAGCAGTACGCTCTCTTAGCTCATTTGAACGTCTTCGGGTCTGAACTCAGCTCAGAGTTCTTCCAACATCTTCTTCGACCATAACAGCGAAGCTTCCGGCTTTTTCAAGAGCTTCGTGGGCTTGGTCTTCTTCGGAGCCGAAGCGGCTTTCGTTGCTCCTGGAATGAGACCCTTGTCGTGGAGGACTGGATGTGGTCCAGCGGGGTCCTGTCCCAGGCCCACCACCATTCCTTCAGGATCTCGCAATACGCCGTTCTCATAGAAGCCCCTGTGACGTCCTTCATAGTCGATAATGTTTCCGTGTTCGTCCAGCCAGGCTATGTTGTGACCGTCAAAGTCTACGATTCTAGTATCTTTCAGAATTCTGTATCTTGCGGCTCCGTTCTCGTCCCAGATAACATCGATCTCTTCTTCCTCGGCCTCTCTTGCAGGTTCTGATTCCATTCTAGTCCGGTTCCCCTGAAGATGTGTTAAGCTAAGAAGGTTATCCACACTCTCACGAGTCAATAGAATTCGAGTAAACAGAAAAGACCTTTTGCTTAAAATAGCAGGAAGGCGGTATAATCCTCGATTATGTCGCGGGTTCCGGCGACAACTCATACTTGTCCTGTATGCGGCCACAACGGCCCATGCACACAGTCCGCCGGCGAGACGGGCCAATTCAGATATCACAACTGCCACGTTTGCGGTTCTACTTGGAAGGAGGCGAAGGTGCAGGATCCAGGTGACAAGGACTCCAAGCCTCTACAGACAGCGTAGGCCAAGTCTGATCCTATTTTCAACCCAGAAATACTAGTGAATGCTGCCTCATCTCGACAGCATTGCCTCGACCCAACCAGCGTTCAAAGGTTAATCGTCGCCAGAGAACGAAGAACAAGAAGAGACGCGTAACACGGAACAGCAGGAAGCCAAGTAGACGCCGATTGCATAGACAGCTATCGAAGACGTTCGCTGGTTAGTCTGTTGAACTCAGGACCCTGACCTCGGTTTCTTCCGCTTCTACAACATGCTGGACGTGAACCTGTAGGACTGATGCAGCAGTCTGGTTAAGGCCGGAAGATCACTGTTCTGTCCCAGCTTCATGGACACCCAGCCTTCCCTATCATGGGGTTCAGGAGACCGGGAGGCCATGCCTCGGGCGAGAACATTTTCCTTAACATCTTGGGGGAGACGGACATCAATTCTGTCGGGTCGGTGTATATGGGCAAACGCCTTTCCTCCCACTCGTAGCTCAACGTCATCTCGACCGCTGTCATAGGCCTCGACCCCGGGCACTAGGAGCATCTCTCCCGTAATGATATCGAGTAATCCCATTGGTCTCAGTCCAGAACCCGTAGACTTATTTCGCTTCCCCCACCGAGAACGATATCTATCATTTCGAGAGTTGGATCGAGAAGTGCTACCTCAGTTACTTCGATCCGTCAGCCTCCAGTGTCTGATGGTGCTTGGCGAAGGTGAATGTATCTCTTCAAGCGAGGCCAGCCGGTCTTCGCATACTTCAGCCGCGTCCGGTCGTTCTTTACCCATCGGAGCATGTGAAAGAAACTTCCAGCCCTCTTCTCATCTCTATCCGGGAGAGGTTCATACCCTAGATTTCTGATCTCGTCCAGATATGCTGTCTCGACATTCTGTTGAGCGTCGCCGGAGATGATCGCGGTCTTGACCTTCTCCTTCCCGAACTTCCGGAAAAGCTCTTCTCGGGTCTCATCGAATACGAAGCTGCGGCAGATCTCGACATCCTCGTCAGCTCCCAGCTTCATTTCTTGGAGCAGACGGAGGGTTAGCTCTGTCGCTTTCTTGAGATAGAGTTTCTTCCGAAAATACGGACTCTGGAAATAGTTGACTGGAATGATGTCATAGTGAAACTCTCCTGTCTCCTTCCGGTGCGCTCCGATTATCGCTCCGAACAGAAGGTCCCCGACACCTGCATCGTCAACTTGGACGGTCATTTCTTCTACAGGCTATCTTGATTGATTGGTCGGGTCTACTTCAATGTTAAACAAGAAACAACAGATATCGAGAGATTCTGTTCCCGAGTCAAAATTGTTCTAGGGTTTTCAGCCCGGACCCCGTGGCTATCACGACGACGCTATCCTTGGCGTCAATCGCCCCGATATCGTATAGCTTCGGTACGACTGCGAAGGCCGCAGCGCTGGAGGGCTCTACCAACAGTCCGTCCCGTTTTGCAACGTTAAGCATTGCTCTGTGAATCTCACGATCAGACACCTTCAAAGCTAATCCTCTGGATTCGCGGAGACTCTTCAGAATCCAGGCCCCAGCCAAAGGCTTTGGAATCTTCAGTCCCTTTGCAATTGTCTTTGGCGATTATGCGTCGACTACTGGAGCGCATCCGGTTGGTTGGACTGCGATGATTCGGGGCCGTTTGTGTATCCATCCAAGTCTATAGAGGATCTTGAACATCTTCCACATCCCTACTAGCCCGACTCCTCCTCCGACAGGATAAACGATGTAGTCGGGGCTTTCCCATCCCCGTTGCTGGCAGATCTCGAGGGCCATCGTTCCTTTGCCATCATGTCGGAACGGGGTCACGAATGTTGAAGCATTGTAGGCACCTGTCTCTTCAGCGGCTTTGGCTGCATGTTGTCCTGCCTCTGAAATTGTGCCTTTGACCTTAGTGACCTGGGCGCCTAGTTTTTTCGAAAGCTCCACCTTTGCGTTGTTAGCGTCGCTCGGAAGATACACGTGACATCTGATTCCAGCCATTTGTGAGTAGAGGGCAAAGGAGCAGCCAGCGTTTCCCTCCGAGGCTAGTACGAGCTTTCTGATTTTTAGTTGCGAGAGACGTGTGACAGCGAGAGAGGCGCCTCGGTCCTTGAAGGTTCCAGTTGGGTTTCGAGTTTCGTCTTTCACCCAGATGTTGCGTAAGTGTGGGAATGATTTTACTGGACGGAGGGGAGTGTCTCCTTCCCCTGCTGTCACGGGAATTGTTCCGGCTTTTACCGGGAGAAACATGTGGAACTTCCACATAGACCGGGCGTCGTTTCCTAGCCGCCGTTTTGAGTAATAGGATAGGACTGTTTCGTCAAGCAGCGTGTCTAGCAGACCCTGGCATTCGGGGCACTTGCCTAGAGGTGCTTCCTCAGGGAAGAAACGGTGACACTGCGTGCATTGGAGACCAGTGTAGGGCTGCATGGGTCGTTTCAACAAACTCCTTGCGATACCAGATCGGTCTCCGAGAATAGTTTTAGGTGGGGTTTATATCGAGACACGAGAATATCGTATTTCGATATATTGTGAGACTATGAGCAAGGTCGTCACGGAACGAATGGTCAAGAGCTTCCTCGACCTCTTCGTTCTCGACCTGCTCGACGACAGCCCAAAACACGGCTATGAGATCATGAGAGAATTGAAAACAAGGACGGGGGCTAGGATCGGGGCGGGCACCTTGTACCCGTTACTCTACGAGCTCGAGGAGCGGAAACTGGTGGCTGGAGAATGGAATTCTCCAAACAGGCGTAGCAGAAGAGTCTACAAGATTACAGAGCCGGGCGCGAAATACAAGAAAAACGGATTCAAAGGCATAGATACACTGATCCGATCCTCAAACTCCGACTCCGGCTCCTGAGTGCTCCTAGGGTCTTGTATCGGCGAGACGGCTAATCTCCCTCGGCTCACCTATGATGGCCTCACAGAAACTGTCTCCCTTCCCCTGACACGATACTTCAATAGACTCACATCGACTTCCAAAAATCTCTCCCACTGCACCTGTGAGAATTCCGCGTCCGAAGTGGCAGACAGGCGTCTTACCAGTCTTGTTTCGAACTGATACACCGTTCTTCCACCTAATTCTCGCGAACTTTCTGGTGGGATCAAAATCGACTATCTCCAGTTTTCCCCAGCCGTCAAGGGTCCCCAGACTACTCGCGATTCTCTGTACGTCGCTAGGGGTCTTGATGTTAAATCCCGCCTTATGGGCGAGGTGGATGTACTGAGCGCCTCCCTCTCTTCCGATCTCGTATTGGAAGCTCGTGGCGGTAACTGGTCCGAAACTCTCCGTCAGTCGGTCCTCGATTGAATGAATAAGTTTGACGGGTATGAGAATAAATCTAGCTCCATAGGCGCTGAGCGTCCCTTGTTTTTCATTCATAACGAGTTCCCTGCCAGCACCTGACTTGCTCTTCTTGCTCTTCCTTTTGGACAAGGAGACTCTGAACCTAGGCGATGGAATAGTCCTACTAATAGTCTAGTGATTATCCAAGAGAAATCCAATAAGAATTCGTGGATATTTCCGCTTCTTACTAGCTGTTTACAGTTGCTGTGCTAGTCCCGCCTTGCTCCTTCGAAAAATAATTTCTAATCCTTGCTATGATCCGGTTCCGAAGCGTGTTCTTGCGGCCCAAAAGTCTGTTCTCCCAGTCGACCATAATCAGGAAATATGCTATCGGAATCAGGAGTGCGATGGAAAGAATAGTGGTGTACAAGTCTCCACCAAATGTTTGCGGGATCAGCTGACTTGACTGCCGTGCGACATAGAGGACAGTCAGTATCCAGATGAACTTACCCGTGTAAAGAGAGAGCAATGTCTTCGGTAGACTGTAACGAATCATGCCTAAGGGAATAAATGCCGTATCGACCAGAGGAGACGCTGCAAACACAACGCCTACTAGAAATGTGCTTCCGCCGAGATATTTCCGCAGAGAGTCAAATCTCTCAGGTTTCCCAATCGCACGCCTGGCGCCGTAACCCAGCGCATAACTTGCAAGTTTGCCGATGCAAGCGCCGAGAGCGGCTATCGACGCGATTTCTATGATTCCAACTCCCTGGAACGCTGATCCGGGAGTTGCAACCAGCAAGACGATGAATAGGAGCGAAGGGGTTGGTACGAATGGTATTACATTCCCAATTATGCCGAGGAAGAAGACTAGGAGGAGAGGATTGCCGGCGAAGAGTGTTGCAACCCAATTAATCCAGTCGTAGAGGAAGAACATGACACTAGTGCAGTTTCTGCCGATAGCGATGTTTGAAAAGCTATCTGAACCCCAGCAATTTTGCCAAAACTGGCAGGCAGAGGCTTCAAAAACCCGAAGCTAAAACGACGCGTTGGACCCGAATGCCTCAGAAGGATGTCTACTCGAAGAAGATAACCTCAGAGGAAGAGCAGAAGAATTTCGTCCTCGTACTGAAAGACCGACTTGCATTCTTCCCGGAGGAAGGAGAGACATTCAAGCTCATCCACAACGGCCAACCCAGAAAGGCGAAGATTGAATCATACCCGTGCTCCTGCAGGGGACCGGACCAGCCACACTCTCACTACTTTGTCAAGTCAAAGGGTCTCAGAGCGGGGGACAGAATCACGATCCAGCGCGATGTGAAGGGCGGGGGCCGCTACTTCTTGCAAGTCCAGCATCACCCTCGTAGAACCTAGGTTATTACCAAGTCCCCTTGATTCGCGAACTGGCTGAGCCGATGGTTCAGATCGATCTACTGGGCGGGATAGGAGAAATCGGCGGAAACAAGTTTCTCGTCGAAGACTCCGACTCGCGAATACTCCTAGACTTCGGAATGAGCCTAGGCGCCAGAGGCCAGTTCTTCTCCGAACCCTTCCTCTCGCCCAGAGACAGACAAGGCCTCGTGACACTCGGAATTCTACCGGACATACATGGCCTCTACAGAGACGAGGAGAATCCACCAATCAACGCCGTAGTCCTCAGCCATGCACACATCGACCACTCAATGTGTATCTCACTGCTGAACAGGAAGATCCCGGTCTACTGTGGCGAGACGACCCTATCGATTCTGAAGACGCTGTCGGAGATGCGTCCGAGAGGCTTCGAGAACGACCTTGAAGGAATAGAATTCAAGACTTTCAGAACCGGGGACAATGTCAGTTTTGGAAAGATCCAGCTGGAACCGATCCATGTGGATCATAGCATCCCCGGCTCCTACGCTTTCCTGGTTCATACCTCAAAGGGAACAATAGCCTACAGCGGGGACTTCAGAGCCCATGGACCAAAGTCAAACATGACAAAGGACTTTTCGGATGCGGCCGAACGGTCAGAGCCGGAGCTTTTCCTCTGCGAGGGCACAAATCTGGTCAGGGGAGACCTTCGAACTGAACAAGAAGTTCTCGAAAAATCCGAACATGTCGTGAAGAAGACGAAGGGCGCAGTGCTGGCCAGTTTCTCTTCGGCGGACATCGACAGGCTGAGAACCTTTCATGAGATCGCCGAAAAAAACGACCGGCTTCTTGTAGTTTCGATGAAACAAGCCTACCTTCTCAGGTCACTCGCAAACGACAAGCACCTGGATGTTCCGAATGTGATTGGGGACCCTCACATCGCTGTCTATCAGAGATCGAAGAAGACCTACTACAACTGGGAGAAAGATATTCTCAGCTCTGTGACTGTGAAAACTTCGAAAGATATTCGGGAGATGCAGCCGAAAATAATTCTCGCCTCTAGCCCCTATGACATGAACGAAGTCTTAGACATACAACCTGGGCCGGGCGGCGCGTACATCAACAGCAGCTCTGAGCCGTTCAACGAGGAGATGGAGATGGACCATGAACGATTCACAAACTGGCTCAACCATTTTGGACTCCCCATGTACCAGATTCACAGCTCCGGGCATATGATGCCTACAGAATTACGAGAGACGATTGCCCAGGTGAAGCCGAAACGTCTGATACCTATACATACTGAGCAGCCTGAACTGTATCGTCTGTTCGTAAAGGATCTCACGATGGTCGAGCTTGGAAGCAAGGGCTCAACTGTCGAAGTTTGATCCTGAACCAGAGCTGGGTCGAAATTGGGTGATGAGGGAAAGCACGCTGTCTTGAAGGATGGGAGAAGAGTGAATCTTCGTACCTACAAGCCTTCGGATAAGGAGGAGCTAGTCTCAATGTACGCGAATCTTTCACAAGATACTCTCAAGTGGAGTATGCCTCCCTACAATCGTGAGAGAATCGAACGCATGACTTCCGACTTGGACAACAGAATAATTGTCCTAGCGTTTGATGGTCACAAGGTTGTTGGGCATCTTCAGATATCTCTCGCTACTAACGCCCGGTTTCGAGGGACTGGCGACCTATTCATTTATCTCCATCAGGATTTTCAGAACGCAGGCTTGGGTGCGGCCTTGATGAATGAGGGCATCGCGTTGGCGCGAACACGAAAGGTGCATCGGGTCGAATTGACTGTTGTTGCTGATAATCACCGAGCGATTAGATTGTATGAGAAGGTGGGTTTTCAGCGGGAGGGTCTGAAGCGAGAGAACTATCTTGGGGAAGATGGAAAGTATCATGATGAGGTGGAAATGGGAATCCTGCTATGATTCCCATCGAACTTTCAGAAGCGAAGAGCTGGATCGCGCGTTTCAGGCTTGTTTCTCTGGCTTAGCCCCATTTGGAGCCTAAAACATGAAGTGAATGGACACCTGAGAAACCGTCTGCCTCCTTTGAGGGTTTCTGATCGTCTGGCTAGTTGTGCTTATGAACCAGGTGAACTCGGGCCCTTCCGTTCTTCCTTTTTGCCCTAGTCCTTTCTTCCTCGACCGTTACGAGGAGAGTTTCTCCCCTCTCCAGGCCCAAGCGTTGGAAGTAGGACCTTGGTACCACTATTTTTAGGTCGTCGCCTTCGTTGATCATTTTGACCTGCAGAACACTACTCATGCCCCAACAATCGTTGGTCTTTGGTATAAGAACTGTGGACTGGTAGGACATTAGAACGATACCCTAGGCTATACAAAGTTGTCATTAGGAACGTCGATACTAACATGAGTAGAATTAGTATGTGTCGCTACTTAGCCGAGTAGAATTGGTAGAAACTTCCGATGCTCGTCTAAGGTTTGACTCCGAGAAACAATCCCCGACCCATCAAGCCCTCTTGATCGAAGGTGACCTCTAAGCCTGTGTCGCGGAACGCATCAAGATGCTCTTCGTGGGTCCAGAGACCCAAGGAACCCCTGTCAACCACATACTGGACTTTGCCCGGAGTCCCGATAAGGTAGTGGTATTCGAATGCTGAGACCGGTCCCCGGATCTTGCTAATGTTGATACGGGCAATCTTCAGATGCGGCTTATCAACGAAATTCGAACCGATGAGCCCCTTTTGAAAATTGGCCGGAGTGATCCATGGTTCAAGAATCATCAAACCCCCGGGTTGAAGATGGCTAGCCATGTTTCGAACTGCCCTTCTCATCCGAGCCTTTGTCTTGACATGTCCTATGGCGCTGAATAAGCACGTAATGATGTCGAACCGATGATTCAGTTTGAAACTGGTCATGTCCCCTCGGTGAAAGACCACTTCAGGGTGTTTCTTGCGAGCTATTCGCAGCATTTCAGGGCTGGAGTCTAATCCTTCTACACTGAAGTGTTGTTTCAGATACTCGATGTGATTCCCGGTTCCGCAAGCAACGTCGAGAAGCCGGTTGCCCGAGGATTTCTTATGCCTTTGGATTAGAGCGTCGATTTTGCCAGCTTCTTTCTGGTAGTTCTTGAAGTAGTAGATCTCGTCGTAGTA
>VBBB01000088.1:0-13133 GCA_005882955.1 Candidatus Bathyarchaeota archaeon
GCCTTTGATGGTCGCGTACTTCTTCTTGAGAGTCTCTCTCTGCATAGTGTGTATTGTCTTGCAAGCTTCCATGGCCATAGACAGTCCCTGCTCAAACTCCGCAGTAGTGAGATTACCGTCCATTTGTAGTAGTGTCACCAGCCCCATGTTGGGTACGAGGGCGACTGGTAGATCTGCGTCTCCGTACTTGTCTTCCGCGTCAGACAAGTCAAGCGCCATTTTTCCTTGAATCTTTCCTACTGCACAAGCCGCGACCAATTCTTTCATCGGGATTCCTGCATCAGCAAGTGCGAGTGAAGCTGCTGTGATCCCTGCGCAGCGCGATCCGCCGTCAGACTGCAGTACTTCTATGAAAACATCTATCGTAGTTCGAGGGTACAGGTCGGTTAGGACGACTGGTTCGAGGGATTCTCGGATGACCTTGGAGAGTTCCATTTCGCGTCTAGACGGCGCGGGCGACTTTCTCTCGTCAACTGAGAAGGGCGCCATGTGGTACCTGCACCTTATGACAGCTCTCTCCGGCATGGCAATGTGTTTGGGATGAGCTTCTCTCGGACCATACACCGCGACGAGAATCTTATTCTTTCCTTGTTCTATGTAGGCGGAGCCATCGGCCTTGTCGAGCAGCCCGACCTCTAGCTTCAAAGGCCTTAATTGGTCTAAGCGGCGGCCATCGATCCGCAATCCCTTCTCGTCGATCAGTTTTTCAGGCTGTTTGGGTTCCGGCAACTTGTTCAACCATCCTAGATTTCGATATCATTTCCCTAATCCGGTCGGTTAGTCCTCTTGTATGTGCCTCACGTTCAACCATGTATATGGCTTCTACCGCGACCCTCTCGTCCTCTGGAGACTTGCCCCAGACGAGCACGACCCCGTTCTGACCTACAGTAATCTGGCATCGCGTCTCCTGCTTCAACATACTAATCATGGAGCCTTTTCTCCCAATTAGGCGCGGAATCTTGGCGGCACTGATCTCGACAACGCGGCCGGTAGATACTTTTCCCAACCCAGGGCCCTTTGCCGTGAGGAGGGGGTCTCTGGTTCTGTCAAAATCCAGCACTTCTGCTAACACCATGTCTCCAACGTCAAAACTAGAGGAAAGATCTCGTCGCCTCGGCCCTCTAGGACCAGGGGTCTCAGAGGCAGGCAGCATCGCCTCGTAAGGTGCGCGAATATCCACCGTCCAGCCTGATAATCCGATGTCGACTATTCGACCGCCGACAAGATCGCCAGCGCGCGGAAAGTAGCCGCCCTTTAACGGGACCACAAAGACCCTGTTTCCATCCACTTCGAGTATCCCAATGTATGCCGAGAATATTTGAGTCCCGACCTTGTACGCGTTGTCGCCAAGAAGATGGTCACCTTCTGCTAGAAGCTCCCCGGGAGCCACCACTTGCTTTGGTTCTGCGACGAGCACCAATCTCTGCTACCTCTAGGTCAATACCTTCGTCTGTATAGTTCCCTGCGTCAGCTTCCCAACCCTGTCGATGAACGAGCCATACATCCCCGCCGGCATTTCGATTACTGCCATCAGAGAACCGTCTGACTGCCATTCCTCTCGACTAACAGTCCCGAAGCTCTTGAACGCATTGTATGCTCTGGCGGCGTGTTCTGGAAAAACCTTGACGGCGATGCGCATCTGCTCCAGCTTTATCGGAAGAATAGGTCTCAACTCTTCCAAGACGAGCTTCGCCTGCTCCTCGGCACTCTTGTAAGGATCGATCGAGAGACGAACCTGTCCCATCGCCTGCTCAATTCTCAGAGGTGGATGAGGCGTCCCGGTTCGAGGGTCGATGGCGTTACGAGTAATTATTGTCACTATCTGCCGTCTTTTCTCCTCTATGAGCTGTCGGCGTTGTTCAGTAGTGAGCTGGAGTTCGCCGCTCTTCATTACCTCCTCGGCTATTTTTTGCGGGTCGGTCGATCCGAAGTATTTCTGAAGCTTCTCTTCGGAAGCCCTAGTGCCCTTGCTTGAATCTGAGTATATTTCCTCGATTAGAAGCACTTGAGAGATGGGCACTTGTTTTCCAAGCTTATAGTCTAATGCTGGCTCTGGTTTTACCAGTATCTCGAAGTGGTCTTGTCCCTTTGTTAAGCGAGCGGTTGTGTACTTGTCACTCATTTGCCAGCCGGAGCCTTTTTGCTAGCATCCATCCTTCGAAGATACTTGTCAACCTCTTCAACCGGGAGTTTCTGGAACTTTCCAGTCTCCCGTGGAATAATTGCAACCCGAATCTTCTGAGGTTCAGCCTTGCCTTCCAACACCTTCGTCATACATTTCATTCCCAGCAGAAGGGCTTCGTCCATCGTGAGATTATCCCGATATTCCGCTTCAAGAATCTCGTTTGCCGCGTCACCGCCAGCCCCTATCGCCCAAGCCCGATAGGCAAAGAAGGCACCGCTGGGATCTGTCCAGAATAATCTGCTGCCTTTCTTGTCAACTCCTCCGAAGAGCATTGAGATGCCGAAGGGTCTCACTCCAGCATGCTGCGTGTAGAGCTGTTTGATCTCTCCGATTCGCCTTGTTAGGATTTCAATGTCGATGGGCTCGTCGTACATCAGCTTGTTACTTTGGGCATAGATTCTGGCTTGATCAACTAGAATGTGAGCGTCGCAGCTCAGACCAGCGACGGCAGTTCCCACGTGCTCGTCGATTTGGAATATCTTCCACATGAAGGATAA
Organism: Candidatus Bathyarchaeota archaeon; assembly: GCA_005882955.1. Taxonomy (GTDB): domain Archaea; phylum Thermoproteota; class Bathyarchaeia; order 40CM-2-53-6; family 40CM-2-53-6; genus 40CM-2-53-6. The sequence goes on from VBBB01000088.1 coordinate 2,683, forward strand.
ATCTTGAAGTTTAGATCCGGCCCTCTCCTCGGCTGCGAGGACGACTCCCTCTGGTGAGGCGATTCCAAGGACGGTCGCGCCCCGCTTAACGGTCTCGCTTGCATATTCAACTTGGAAGAGTCTCCCGTCAGGGGAAAACACAGTAATGGCCCGATCGTATGCGCCGGGCACAGCAAACATCGACAAATTTTACACCTAGATAGATTTCGAAGGAGCGAACCCGTAGGTGCGTACTAAAACCTTTCCCACGATCCGTTTCTCCGATTATCAAAACGCGGGGTCGGCCCGTCGCAGAGAATATCATCCCGTGGAGAGGTCATGCTGGGACTGGCGTCCTCATTCCCCAAAAGAACTGTCAAGGACTATGTAATATCGTCTAGCCCAACAGCCCTCATTGGTCTGTCGGGTCTCACAAACCGTTTTCGAGAGACTCCAAGAGTTGTTTGATTTCCTCCTCGGGTTCCAGATTGGACTTGATTCTCCTCCGAAACGACAGTCGGATCTTAATTGGGTCCTGATCCTTCATTCTAATTATTCCCCGGAAGACTTGTTCCTTGTCCAGACGCAAATGTAGCCCGCCACTAGAGTCAAGGTGATTGCCCAATGCGCCGAGAATCGTCGCCCGATCAAAACTCGGCAGACTCTTCCACAGATGGTCCAAGAATGACCGAGCGGGTGCACCACGAATGGACAGTTCAACCGTTCGAATCTCGTTACCATAATGTCCATGGAACCTTCGTGTCTCCGCCTTAGAAGGAAGAGCCCCCTCAGGAAAAACCCGGCTCAATGATTGAAGAACCCGATCTACATCTTCTGTTGCGTGGACGATCGACGATATCTTCGCGGAAATAACTTCCAACTCCCCGGAACACCTCGGCTTTCTCCCCTTGTACTAGCTTCGTTAAAATACTGTGATAATTGGGACATCTGGGAAATGTCGCAAGAGTTCGAATACAAGCAAGCCCTGATAATCCGATTAGACCTGAAGATTGGTCGGGGAAAGATTGCTGTCCAGTGTTCTCATGCTGCAGTAGGTGCCGCTGAAGAAGCGCGCACACGCTTTCCCCAATGGTGGAAGGGATGGCTAGAAGATGGTCAGCGAAAGATAGCTCTTAAGGTGCCCGACCTCGACGCATTGCTGAATCTTGAGAACAACGGAAGGAGGAATCGGCTTCCCGTCTATCTCGTCCGGGACAGGGGTCTCACTCAAGTGCCTCCAGACACGGTTACCTGCGTCGGAATAGGCCCTGCCCCTTCGACCCTAGTGGACAATCTAACCGGTGATCTGGCCCTTCTTTGACCTCACGGAGTCAGTGGAATCTTCCGGGACTCCGTGCCTGTGCGAGAGTATCTCGTATCGCCTCTTTGCATCAGCAACATACTCTGTGAACTCCGTGTCGATTGTTTCTTTGAAACTGGACCCGGTTTTTTGGAACAGCTTTCTAAGTATTATGCGTTCAATGACTTTCGAGGCCCCGCCCAGTGACTTTCTCAGTCCGGCCACAAACTCCGTCACGCGACCTGGAATCTCTTCACGCGGGAGGGAACATATCGTCAGGAGATACTGATACATTGCTTGGCGTGGCTCATTCCCAAGGACAGAGAGCCCTTCGTCAATACATTCTAGGAGAAGCTGCTCGAAGGGTTGGGCACGGGTAGTCAAGCCCTGATTTCCCCAGGGGACTCCTGAGCGCCTAGCAATGGCTCCTGGTCATAGCTTCTTTCTTGTCGGCCTCCCTGTAGCTTGATGACCTTGAGACCTTCGAAGTTGAACCGCAGCTGTGATCGGAACAGACCTTGTACCGCTCCTAGAGTTCTTGGTTCAAGTGCGCCATAGTTTATCAGCACTAGAATTGAAGCTGTCTCGTTTTCCATCACTTCTACCACGGATGAGAGGACACCATAGGCTTTCTCAAATCCTTGTGAGAGAATGATATCCGTAAAAACATCGAACACTATTCCGATCCTCTTCTTTGAAAGGGCTTGCAGGAGCTTGTCCACTGCATCTAGAAGAAGCGAGGTATCTCGCTCGGGCAGTAGGACTTGTTCATCGGAAAGTCTTGCAGGACTCGAGGTCTTTGTGCTGAAGCTGAAGAGACTGATATTTCTCTGATCTCTGAACTCACGGTAAACGGGGCTACCCGCACTGGTGAAGATTGCGACCGATTCAACGTTTGCTTGGAACTCTCTCACGAATTTTTGGACGATTTCTTCGTAGTCGCTGGTTGGCTCAAATTCTAGCAGCAGTCGGTTTCCTAGAATATCTTTATGCTTAATATTTAACATGCTCGAAAAAGTGTCTTGTTGCATCGCCAAGTCAATCACCCTTGCAGTCGGGTTGACTCTCTGGAGCAAGTCGAGGATTCCCGCGTGGGCTCCCTCAACGTTCAATGCCCAGATTCGTCCTACGTGCCTAGGTGCTGGGGTAGAGTCTGGGATCGTCATCTTGTCAATTATGTTTTGGCAGCGATCTAGGTCAAGTTCATCAAGATCCACTAGTTCCCTCCTTTCAGGTGAAACCGATGAAGGTAAAGGACTGTTAATCTCTCTTGATGATATGGTTGTTTCTATCGGCTGAAGTGTTACCGAATGCTCCCCATGGGGGGAGCCCGATAGGCCTGATCCCTTCAGTATTGCACGGTAGAATGGCACTTCAGCTTTTGTTACCTTACAAATTACATCCTGTCCTGTTGCTAATCCATCCTTGACAAACGTCTCGACTAGGTTTCTGCGATCCGATTCGGTATTGTATAGAACTATCGTGTCAATGCTGGGATTAGAATATACAGCCTGGCTTACAGTCTCTCCCGAGGTTACGATCCTTCCCAGGATTGTGGGTTCACGCAGGGCAAAGGCGATCAGTACAAAGAGAAGACTGTCGGCAACAGACCCGATGCTCTGAGACGTCGGGAGGAAGAGCCCCCCCGCGGCAATTTGGAAAAGCGTTAGCACACCAAAGCACGCCCAACAGAGGCTGATAATTTTCATGGATAGCGCGGCTTTCTTATCATGAACGGTTTTCGATTGATGGAAAAATGAGAGGACTGGCAGGGAGACGAAACAGACTAGGAGAACAGCGCTCGTCGCAATGTACCAGATCTGGTATGAGAAATAATAGTAGGTCACTCCCCCTAGGGAGGTTTGATTTAGCGACCAAGGACTGAAGATGAAACCAGATGCAGTCCAGAGGCCAACGGCCATCAAGAAGATCAGGAAAGGCGAAGGCGGTTTTGACGCGAATCTTCGCAGCCTCCAGATTCGCCTGGAGTAGGTCTCGTCGCCGTTTCGGAGGAGATAGGACGCGACTCCGATGGAAGTGGCCATGATTGCTACCAACGCGGCGTCAATGGGGGGGGACACCGGGACCTCAAAGGCGTGCGCGTACACACTTTCGGCGAGAAATAGGATAAACCCTACGTTTGCGAAGGCTATGAAGAATCCTGAATCCAGAAAGTATGTTTTCTTAGCACGAAGGATGAAGTATAGCGCTGAGCATGAAGCGATGAGCGCCAGAAAGTCTAGGACGTTAATCAGAATGTTGACCTCAGGCTATTTCATTCTCTTTTCTCATCAACGATTTGGTTTTCGTCTTTCTTGAGTTCGTAGACTAGTTTGACCGAATCCTGATTCTCGTTGAGGCTTAGCTGGAAGTCAGATGATGAAGCAACCCCGAGTAAGCGCGCAATGTCAACTGGAATCAGGAGGTAGAGGCTATCTCTCAGCTTGACGGGACGGACCTTCAGTGTCACGCAGAGTCAACTTTGTAGGCGCAAAGTTGAACGGAGGGATGGGAATGCTGGAACCAGTGAGCATGATGTGCGGTTACAGCTGCAAATCTCCCGACGATTCTTCGTTGCCGGAGAGTCCTGCCCATCCAAACTTGTCCCTGATTTGGTCTGCCGCCTGCTGCGAGTTTTCTGCTTCTATCGTAGAGATTCTGTAGAGACCAGCGAGCCTCTTCGCTTTCTCGGTTAGCCCTGGCATAGCGACGAGGATCGACTGCGTCGAAAATCTTCGCGTACATTGAAGCGACGGGCACTTCGTCGATCTGCTTCTCGCTTGCTATGAGATCAAGCACTAGGACTTCTGAAGAGCCTTTCGTTGCGACTGCGTCAAACCTGTGTAGCGTGCCGGATCGACCGGCGATCTGGCCTGGCATCTCCACTTTAAACTGGAAATCTTCGAGGACAACTCCTATGGGTTTCATAATCAGATAGCTACGCTTGAATTCCTCCTCCGACTCAGAACCGAGCCTGTAGGCATAGATGTTGACGAATCCAGTGTCCCTTATGGTGAAAATGCGGCCACAGTTTCTGCATCGGTGTATTGGACTCGGCATGTCGGAGCGTTTTCCGCACTGACTACACTGAAACCAAGCGCCAAGTTTCTGATAATCAACTCCTGCCTCGAGTAGCTCCTTGTTGCACTTCGGGCAGAGCAGGCCTCCCTCTACGAGGAAGTTGTCGACGCTGTCTATGTTTCCACATGCGGTATGTTCCAGAAGAGTCTTACGTTCAATATCTATGGAATTGCAGTTAGGGCAGACATAATCGTTACTTACGTTGACGGATAAGCACGAAGGACAGACCAGAATCTTCTCGTGAAACTTGCGCTTGAAAATGCCCACGTCCCAGAGCTTTTCAACTAACTGTTTCGCGGCGCCCGAATCTCCCTCGACAATCTCCTCCACCTCTGGGTATCTGACGGTCTGATTCAGATCGAAGCTTGGGACCAGCTCAACTATTTCTCCTCTAACGAACTTACTTAGAAGTAGCTGTACCGATGGATCCTGATACAGAGCTAGCCTATCCTTCGATGTCACGCCTGGCGACGCCTAGTTGTCTTATCGCAGACTCTTCTGCCAAACCGAACCGCGTCTCCATCGATATGCGTTCAATGTACCCTTTTCGTTAAGGTTAGCGTATCAGAATGAATATGCTTTCGAGACCTCGGTGGGAGCTTTGGAAGATTCATGGCCGACACTGCGGCCGATCGATCGGCCAATTCTAGGACGCCAACCGGAATCCCGGGACTAGATAAGCTGCTAACCGGCGGGCTGCCCAAGAATAGGACCATTCTTCTATGCGGGGGTCCAGGCACGGGGAAGACGATAATGTCATCACAATTTCTGGTCAACGGAATACTAGACTACGAGGATGCGGGAGTCTATGTTAGTCTCGACGAGAACAAAGTTCACATTTTTGAAGAGATGTTGGACTTCGGATGGGACTTTGAAGAATTAGAGAGTAACAAGAAGCTCATCTTTCTAGAGGCTTCCCCAATTAGATATCTTCCAGCCGAAATCAAAGTTGGAAAATTGACTGTCGGTCGGAAGGAATTTTCGATGGCTACGCTGATCGAAATGATAAAGACTAGCGTAAAGGAAATAGGCGCGAAACGGATCGTTGTTGATCCGGTAACAACGCTAGTCTTCCAATATGACGGAGTTGTTGCTCAACGCAATGCGCTGGTGGAGTTGATGGAAGCACTTGCCGACACTGGCGCAACATGCCTGATCACCACAGAACTAAGACGACCCGGATTTGAAAGAAGCATAGATTACGAGGAATACCTAGCGCATGGCGTGATTCTGTTGCAGCAGTTGCAGGTGGGAAAATCGCTCCTTAGAGTTATCCAGATCGAGAAGATGCGCAAGACCCCCGTTGACAATCAACCGCGACCATACAGGATTACCGACACGGGAATCGAAGTATTCCCAAGAGAAAGCGTTCTCTAGCTCTGCAAGCCGCTGCTAGTCGGCATAATCAATCCCAAACCCGGATGTCTGTTGTACGGTGTCCACGTAGTCACATGACGTGCACCCTTCATCTTCGGGACTCGAATGTATCTAGCGAGCCCGTCCTTTGTATCCTCAGCTTTCATTTCTATCACGCCGTCTACCTTGTCCTGAATACCCGCGATGATTGCAGGATGAAAGGCCTTCCTCGAAAGAGATGTTACGCAACTTGCTTTACAACTTCGGATCTTTGCAACTAGAGTGTGGAGAAAGTCGAATGAGGGCCTGACTCCACTCCTCTGCAACAAGGTGGTCAAGGAATCCATTGCCAGTAGGGTGTTGCTCGGGTCATGGGACTCAGAAAGTGCTTTGGAGACAACGATACTCAGGTCAGAGAGGCGCTGAGGGTCCTCGCTATACTGTTCCTTGCTCTTTACACCGACAAGGAAGGAGTAGCAGTCGATGAAAACGAGTCGGCGGCGTCCTTCAATTTCGTATTTTTGTGGATCTATCCCCATCATACGCATAGATTCTCGCACGCTATCGGGGAAGTCGTCGAGGCTTGCGTAGACCACGTTCCTATCTTTCTTGAGCGCCTCGACAACAAGTTGGGTAAGCAGTGTTGTCTTTCCAGTAGCGGGATCTCCCATGACCAAGACAACGGAGGTCGAAGGATAGCCCTCGGGAAGGAGTTCGTCAACTATTCCTATCCCAGTCATTTCTCTTGAGGAAGATCTCTCCGTCTCGTCTCCAGATGGAGGCGATATCAGTCTCTTCGAGATCTCTCGTTGCAACTCTTGATCTCTCGCCTTGTTGAAGGATACTGTCCTAACTTCCTTGAGAAGTCCGATCTCGACAAGATCCGACACATCTCGGTCTATCTCCTTCGGGTTCCGATGGATCTTGTTGGCGATTCCATCAACAGTGTCAGTAGATTCGGGGTTTTCGTGGAAAAACATTAGGAGTTCGGCCTTTGTCTCCGAACCGATCAGTTTCTCTATCAGATCTGGTTTTGGGGGTCCCTTATCGAGCCGACCGCTACTTTTGTTCTCCAGAGGGGGCACCCTCAGATCCAGTATCGTAGCTACCGGATCTTGTCGGGTGGGATGGGCGTCGGTGCTAGGGCGAATCCCTCTCGGGTGATATAGTAATCATAGCCTTCAAGGCGGTGTTCTGTTCCCCGCATCTTGGGAATGTAGATGCGCCGTCGCACTCTCGAATTGTCAAAGCTGGCGTCAAGAACGACGAGGCCGTCTCCCAAGAATTCCTCGAAGTTCGTACCCAACTGTTGTTTTCCCCACGGGACTTCGCTTATCATTAAGGTTGTGCAGTTGGCCGCTTCCAAGAACTTCAGCATGATGTGGAGGAAGCTCCTAGCCTCGGCTGTGCTTTCGAATGCGGTCATTAGTGCCGACAGCGAGTCGAAGACGAGCCTTCGGGCATTGATGCTATGCAAGGCCTCGAGCACGGTCTCTAGTGCGGTGCTTACGCCTGCCTTCATGGTGGATTGTAGTGAGACTAGTTGGAGTTTTCCTTCCTTCTCTAGCCGATCAAGGTCCCAGCCGAAACGTCGAGCGTTGCGTTTCAGTTTTTCACCGCTCTCTATGACGGAGGCGTAGACTCCATTCTCGTTGCACCTGACTGCTCCGTGGTAGAGGAATTGTAGACCGAGGGTGGTTTTTCCCGTTCCGGGCTGACCGGCAACGATTATTGTGTCTCCCCTGGCTAGTCCGCCTTCGATTATCTTGTCCAAGCTTGGTATGCCTGTTTGGGCTCTTTCATCGTTCTGCTGTAGGGTTGGGGTGATGGGTCTGCGGGTCTCCATTACTTCTCGTCCTCCAAGGACCAAAGTTTGACTGGTCCGACTTGTCTAAAGTTGACCATACGCTTTGCTCTTAGGACGTGTAGGTACTTCGACGCCGTGGACCGGTTGACCCGGAGATCTCTCGCTATCTCACCGATCGAACTGCTGGGTCTCTCGCCAAGAGAATGAACAATCTTATCTTCGATAATATCTAGGCGACCATCTTCAACTTCTATTCTAGCTGTCAACTCTGACTGTCAACTGAGAGCGTCAGCCCTGATTATCATAAGGCGCGTGTTACCGGCACAGCAAGCTAACAGTCATCCCGAAGCCGCTAAATGCTAATCTCCCCTAGACTAGAGACTGATGAAAGCTCCAGTCGTAGTCAAGCTTGGAGGGTCTGCAATTACTGACAAGTCGAAAGCTTCCACTGCAAGGCTCGAAGTAATTCACAATGCGATCAAGGAAGTCGTCTCCTACTCGGGGCCAATGGTTCTCCTCCACGGCGGAGGCTCTTTCGCCCATCCCTTCGTCTCAAAGGCCGCGCTCAGAAATGGGTTTAGAGAGAAATCTCAGCTGTCTTCAGTATCCGAAATCGAACTAAATCTCGACCAACTGACAAGAATAATCGGGGTAGGTCTCCTGCTTCGGCATAGGCCGTTCGTTCCGTTGGCACCGATGAGCTTCATGACGCTCAGACGAGGGCAGATAGGCAGGTCGTTTCTCGATCCTATTACTGCAGCGTTGCGACTTGGCTTGATTCCTCTAATTCATGGTGACGTCGCATTCGATGAGATACGAGGTTGCGGTATTGTGTCGGCGGATCGAATTGCCTCCCTCCTCGGTGAGAAGATGGGAACTTCGAGGGTCCTATTCGGTTCTGATGTAGACGGCCTCTACGATGGGAATCCGATGACCTCCTCGGAGGCTGAACGAATACCGGAAGTCAACCGGGGGAATTACGCCCGGGTTTTGAAAGGCTTGAAACCAAGCAAGGGTGATGTTACAGGCGGGATGCGTGGAAAGGCCCTGGAAGCGGTCTGGCTGGCGAAGCATGGCTGTGAAAGCTATGTTTTCAATCTCACGAAATCGGGGAACCTGCGAAGCCTACTAGCGGGATCCTCATCCATTGGGACAAGATTCGTCTCCTGGAGAAAAACGAGTCAATAGGATCTTGCTACTATTTGGTCTGCAAGATCAGATAGAGCATCCTTGAACGGGGAGGGCTTCAAGACGGATAAGCTCGCCTTGGCGTCTTCTAGATATTTCATCGCTATGTCTCTACACTCCCCATCTGCTGGCGTCTTGTTCACCATGTTTCTAGCCTTCTTGACCATCTGTTCCGAAACTCTTTCAGATCCAATTATCTTCTTCAACTCCTCGCGGTCTCTCCGAGAGAGGAATCTCAACGCGACCAAAATCGCGGCGTTTCCGAGTTTGTGTTCAATGATGTCTTTGGCTTGCTGTTTCCCTGTCTTCTCGCCACAAATATCCAAGACGTCGTCCATTACTTGGAAGGCGAGTCCTGCCCTCCATCCGTAAGTGCCCAGAGCATTTACAACGCGGGTCTCTGCTTTAGCAGCGAAAGCGCCTATCTGGCCCGCTGCTTTGAAGAGAGAAGCGGTCTTCTTTCCGACCATGTCCAGGTACAATTTGAAGGTTGGATCGGAGATTCTGTGTTTGACCAGATAAGGGTCGGTTCGGCCAGCTTGTTCAAGTAACAAGTCCAGTCTCTCTCCGTCGATTATTTCTTTCATAGTCTTCACAGCGGTTTTCCGTACCTCCTCACTCGCTGGCGAATTCGCGATCAGGTCGTCAAGGACTTCGCGATAGAACATTGCAACTAAAAGAGCGATTGAGTCGCCCATAACGACGCGTACTGTAGGTCTTCCCCGTCTGACCTCTCCCCTATCGATGAGATCGTCCATGACGAGTGAATAGTTATGGATCATCTCAACGACTGCTGCGGGCTTGATAGCTCGCTCGACTCTTCCGCCGGCTGCGGCGCAGCTTAGGACTACCATTGCTGCCCTCATCCGCTTTCCTGCAACTTCAAAGTGATAGCTGAGTGCGGGTCTAAACTCGGAAGGAGCACCGCGGTTTAAAGCATCGAGAATAACCGGGTCAACCTGTTGACCTAGGCGAATGAATCGCGCGAGGCCTGAGGGGCTCATTTCGACTCTTCAGTCAAATCCGAGGATTCTGCAGGCCCTGATACATCTGTCCGCCATGAGGATTCCCAGCCTGCTGCACCGTTCAATTCTTTGCTATGTCTTGGGACTCAATTATTCTTGGAGCCCTGGGTGATGATGATCCATAAGGATAACTTCGTACCAGTGACTCATACCATCAGAATAGAGATGGTAGGAATCCCGGACAGTCAAGTTCGGGTATCTTCTTACTACCCGTCTCTCGGCGACGGCCTGGAGGGAAATGGCTCTGGTGAACTTGGAAGATCCCATCGCTTTCTGTCTTCTTCCGGAAGTCGGCCTCGGCTTCCTCGCACCTCCACGTCTAACACGGACTCTAACCATGACAATTCCGGGTTTTGCCTTGTATCCTAGGCGTCGGGCGGTCACGAGTTTAGTAGGCCGAGGAATTCTCTTCACGACGGGCTCCCTTCTCCAGCCGATCGCGGACCGCCTGAGCCAGTCACGGAAATCGGGGGTGTCGTCGCGCCACCAGCCTTCCATGTGCGAATAGGCCATAGGATCCAGTCTCGGCGCTCGGGATAGAAACACATCTGATAAGGCTTACTCGACCGCGCGGAATTGAACACTGTTAAATCTCACCTTCTTAGGGGACCGAGAATCCTCTAGAGTAGAGGGCTTCCGATGGCTCAAGACGTCAAACTGTTGAAGCGTGCTTATGCGCCTGCCCGACTAGCAATGAAGTATCATCCTTACTATC
>VBBB01000088.1:13140-22523 GCA_005882955.1 Candidatus Bathyarchaeota archaeon
CAAAGGTTCCTGTCAACTCCTATGACGACTTTGCGATATGGTATACGCCAGGCGTTGCGGACCCGTGCCGAGAGATTCAGCATAATCCTGAGAAGGTGTACGATTATACTAACAAGTCGAACAGTGTGGCTATCGTAACGGATGGTACTAGAGTTCTAGGATTGGGTGATATTGGTCCTGAGGCTGGTCTGCCGGTGATGGAAGGCAAGAGTCTTCTGTTCAAGTATCTGGGAGGCGTAGACGCCTATCCAATTTGTCTTGGAACAAAGGTTCCTGAAGAAATAGAGAATGCAGTCCGGTGGCTGCAGCCTTCCTTCGGAGGAGTCAATTTGGAAGACATCTCGCAGCCAAAGTGCTTCGAAATTCTTGATGCGCTGAGGAGTGACTTGGGTATACCGGTCTGGCACGATGATCAACAAGGAACCGGGACGGTCGTATGCGCTGGCCTGATGAATGCGTTGAAGATTGTTGGAAAGAAGATGAAGGATTCCATGATTTGTATGTTAGGAGCGGGGGCTGCGAGCATCGCGGTTGCAAGAATAATAGTTGAGGCAGGTGTCAATCCGGGGAACATAACTATGGTTGATAGTAAAGGGATCTTGAGCAAGGATAGAACCGACCTGAGTGGGGACTTCAAGGCCAAATGGGACATGGCTCTCAAGACGAATCGAGAAGGACGAACCGGAGGGTTGAGCGAGGCGATTAAGGGAGCTGATGCATTATTGGCCATGTCATCCTCTGGTCCGGGGGTGGTTTCCGGCAAACTCATCGAGACCATGAACGATGAGGCGATTGTTTTTGCCTGTGCGAACCCGATTCCGGAGATCTGGCCTTGGGAGGCAAAGGAGGCGGGTGCAAGGATCGTTGCGACTGGTCGTTCGGATTTTCCTAATCAGGTGAACAATTCTATTGGGTTTCCCGCGATATTCCGGGGCACGCTTGACGTGAGAGCGAAGATGATTAGCGATGAAATGTGTATTGCAGCTGCGGGAGAGATCGCGAAGGTCGCAGAAGAGAATGGTCTCTCTGAGGATAGAATAATTCCGAGCATGAGCGACTGGGAACTCTTCCCCAGAGAGGCGGCCGCTGTTGGGGCTCAAGCCGTGAAACAACGCCTAGCGAGAACGAGGCTAACTAAGAAGGAGCTCTATGAGCGGGCAGTCGGCATGATCACTCACGCGCGCAAGTCTACTGAACTGCTCATGCGTCGAGGTCTTATCAAGAGCCTACCGCAGACTGCTCGCCGGAGAAGGAGATAGGCGATCACTCTCAAGATCGGAGTAATCGGCGGCACCGGGGACGAAGGCTACGGCCTAGCCCTGAGATGGACGAAACACGGCTATGAAGTTATTATTGGATCGAGAGATGCGGACAAAGCCAAAGCGGCTGCAACAAAGATTCAGACAATTATAGGCAGCAGTTCTAGGGTCTATGGCCTCGTCAACCCGGAAGTAGCATCGAAAGCAGACATTCTAGTCATAACTGTTCCCTTCGCGGCGCTTCCTGACACCATCAAGTCGCTAAAATCTTCCATCAAGCCCGGGCAGATAGTAGTCAACGTGACGGTTCCGCTCGAAACCGCCGTCGGGGGCTCAGCGACGCGGACAGTCGGGCTCTGGGATGGGTCAGCGGGAGAGTTCACTGCTAGATATCTGCCGAAAGGAACAAAGCTGGTCTCAGCATTCAACAACGTAAGCGCCGAACTATTGAACGATGTTTCCAAGCAAGTAGACTGCGACGTCTTAGTCTGCGGTGATGACGAGGATGCGAAGAAGGTCGTGCTAGAACTCGCCCTGGCGATTCCGGGGGTTCACGGTGTGGACGCGGGACCCTTGAGTAATTCGCGTACCGTTGAGCAGCTAACCGCGCTTCTTGTCTCACTGAACATTCGATATAATGTCAAGACGGCCGGGTTGAGAATTACCGGCCTTCATTCAAGCACTTGATTTCTTCGTGGTAGTAAAGTGCAGGTTGGAATTGTAGGAAAGCCGAACGCGGGAAAAAGCACGTTCTTCAGTGCCGCCACACTGACGGTTGTACCGATCGCGAACTATCCTTTCACAACAATCAGGCCCAATCGGGGGATCTCGTATCTTCGAACGAAGTGCGTCTGCAAGGATCTTGGGGTTGAAGATCAGCCTCGTAATTCTCGATGTATTGATGGTGAAAGGTTCATCCCTGTTGAACTGATCGACTGTCCGGGTCTGGTACCCGGAGCCTCTACGGGAAAGGGCCTCGGAAACCAGTTCCTAGACGACCTTCGGAAAGCAGACGCTTTGATCCATGTTGTCGATGCGTCGGGTTCGACGGATTCTGAGGGAAAACCTGTCACGGCGGGGAGTCACGATCCACTCGAAGACGTCAGCTTCCTTGAGACTGAGCTTGAGGCGTGGATGTACCAGATCCTCTCGAAGGACTGGGACAAGATCACGCGGAAGGGCAGTTTGACTGCTGAGGAGCTGGCCCAATCAGTCGCGGAAAGACTCAGTGGACTAGGTCTGAGAAAGTTTCAGGTCGAAGAAGGACTCAAGCAAGCCGGTCTTAACGAGAAGCCCGCGCAGTGGTCTCGTGAAGACACCATGCGTCTGGTTGGATTGTTAAGGAGAGAGTCCAAGCCAATGATGCTGGCTGCGAACAAGATCGACCTCCCCTCCTCCAAAAGCAATGTGCCACGGTTGGCGGCGAGGGGGAATCTTACAGTCGCTTCTTCGGCCGAGGCGGAACTCGCGTTGAGACGGGCGGCCGAGAAGGGCTTGATCTCTTACAAGCCTGGAGATTCAGATTTCTCTCCCGGAGCTTCCGTGAAGCTGACGTCGCAGCAAGAGGCTGCGCTCGAAATGATAAGGAAACAGGTGCTTTCGCCGAACGGTGCGACCGGGGTCCAAGAATGCATCAACTCTGCCTTCTTCAAGCTGCTAAACATCATAATTGTCTATCCGGTCGAAGATCCGGAACGATGGACCGACCATTCTGGGAATGTGCTGCCTGATGCGATCCTTGTTCAGAAGGGATCGACCTTGAAGGATCTCGCGCTCCGGATTCATTCGGACCTAGGCGAGCACATTCTGTACGGAGTCAACGCTAGAAGTGGAATGCGCCTCGGAGAATCATACGTCCTGAACCATGGGGATATTGTAAGCATCGTCAGCGCGTCCGGGCGTAAGTAGCCATACAAGGCGCTTCTGACCTCCCAAAGAGCTGTTTTGTGTCGCGAGGAGCAACTGCTTTTGACATTTTTTCAGAGGGGGCCTCGCTGGTTGAAGCTGAACCGGGCGAGTCTTGTGAAATAAGGCGCAGAATCAGCTGGTCGTCTGTTTTCGACATGGTGTAGCTCAACGTGCAGGTCAACGTGCAAACTGCGTGATCTCAAATCGCCTGCCCCGATTCCGGATCAGGGGTTATTCCGGGCGATTTGTCCGGTAAGAGAACCCGATAGATCTGTAGAGTTGTCGAGATTTGAGTAGGCCCCTCGGAGGGTCGAAAAGATTTTCGCGGTGAATGAGAATTTTTTTTCTTACAGATTCCAGCGTTTCAGCCCTACTAGCCCAAGGCGACGTGCCCAGAACTGGACGAAAACGGATCGATACGATGCCTGGTCAGTCCATGAACATACCAGACACGACTTTCACGCCCATCAGCTTCAAGGGTTTTTGTCGAGAGCGTCTTCTCTCCCGAGTGATTGGTCCAGTGCGACAAGCCCTCCTCCAGTTCAGCCAAAGGCACGTCCGGGAACGCGGCGGTGAGCTGCTCGAAGGTTAACTCAGCCATCGGATTAAGATACGGATCGTCGAAGTGCTCTTCGAACACCCCGATTATTCGCTCCATTGGAAGAGCACGTTCAATAGCCGGGACATGATGATGTTTCATCTTAGATTGTTTCCCCAACGGTTTGACCCAGCCACCTAAGAAGTCAGGGTTTCACAGTGATTTGGCGATTCTAGTACTCGGTCGTTGAAGTCAAAGTTTCTACTCTCTGGTCTGTTCGCCGCCGGGTGTGCCATGTGAAACGAGGGATAGAACTGTCAGGATGCTTTGTACCTTGCGTTAGAAGGAACATCCCGGTCAACGATTGCCCCTGGTCCGACCCAGGCTCCCCGACCTACCTTGACCCCAGGAAAAATCGACACGTTGATCCCGGTCTTCGCCCCGTCTCCAAAAACGGCTCCAAGCTTCTTCCTCCCGCTGTTTACCCAGGAACCCCGGAGCTTTGACTTGATCTCGGCCTCGTCAAATCTGAGATTGGCGGTTATCGTGCCTGCTCCGAGGGAGCATCCCTCACCGAGGATACTGTCTCCAACATAGGAGAGATGCGGGATTTTTGTGTTCTTCATTACGATGCTGTTCTTTATCTCGCATCCCGCGCCAACCTTCACATCGTCCCCTAGGGACGAATACGCTCGCAGGTAGGCGTTAGGACCTATCTGGCACCTCTTTCCCGCGTGAACCGGCCCCTCTAAATAAGAGCCTGACTTCACAAGCGACCCCTCCTCTAGAACTGCTAAGCCTCGAATGTGAACCCCCTTCTCTACCGTCCCTTTTGAAACGGGTCTCTCGGATTCTACAGCCCACTGGTTGGCTTCGAGCAGATCCCAAGGATAGCTGATGCCCAGCCATCTCCGTGAGCCTAGGTCCTGCGCATGCACGGGCACTCCATCGTTGATGAGAATTTTTAGAGCGTCAGTCAATTCCAATTCTCCCCGTGTCGACCGTTTCGTCTTTCTTATCGCGCTGAATATCGACTGGTCCATCAAGTAGATACCGGCGTTCACCGGCCCAGGTTCAGCCTTGGACGCCTTCTCTCGTATCTCTGTTACCAGGCCTCGTCTGGATTGCAGCTTGCCGAAAGGGGAAGAATCTTGAACATTGGCCGTTCCAATTGAGATGCCTTTGTTCCCTCTGGCTTTTGCCAAGAAGTTTCTGGGGACGCTGGTATCATAGTAGTCGTCTCCGTAGACGACTAGAAACGTGTCCTCGCCTTGTAGCTCTCGGCTACATGTTCCGAGAGCGTCTGCTGTTCCTTTCGGAGTTTTTTGATTAACGTATCTTATTTCTGAGCCAATGGCTTCTCCCTTTCCAAGTCTATCGCGGATCTTCTCGTTGCGGAATCCCACGACTAGGATTATTTGGCGAATGCCAGCAATTGCCAGCGCCTCCAAAGTTCGCTCTAGAATCGGTTTGTTGGCGATCGGGAGGAGTGGCTTTGGAGCGTCTTCGGTGAGCGGCCAGAGTCTCTCGCCTCGGCCCGCAGCCAAGACGACCGCCTTCAATTAGGCCTTCCCCGTCAGGACCCGTTTGACTAAAGAGAGCGTTTCTTTCATTATATGATTCGCCCTTGTTCGCTGCTTTGACTCAGTTGTAATCCGTATGACTGGTTCTGTGCCGCTCTCTCGGACCAAGACCCAAGAATCGTCAGAGCTTACCCGGACTCCAAACTTTGTCTCAATGGTGGAGTCCTTTCCGATAACTTTCTCAAGTTCTCGTGAGAGACTCGTTACTGAGCTCGCGGACATTTTCTTTGCGACACTGACGCTCTTCCGGACCATGAAGTATTCCGGAATCTCATTGACCGCTTCGGAGACTGAGAGATCAAGCGTTTCAAGTTGCTTGAGGTAAAGGAGCCCCGAGAGGATTCCGTCAGGACAGAGATTGTATTCTCCGTGAATCCAGGCGCCCGAAGGTTCACCCGCGAACGAGGCTCCTACCTTTTTCATTTCGACTAGGAGCTTTGCGTCTCCTACTGGACCTCGCAAGAGTTTTGCTCCGTACTTGGTAGCGGCCTCCTCGATGGCCATAGAGGCATCAACAGGGACGAGAAATGGCCCTTTCGACTTCCTTGCAAGGCAGATGATGTAGGAGCCGAGCACTCTATCTTGAAGAGGACAATTACCCTTCTCATCGATTATGTAGACTCTGTCCCCGTCGCCATCGAACGCAACCCCGGCATCAGCGTTTGCCGCAGCCACTACCTTGCACAACGATGCTTCGCTATCTCTGGTAGGTTCAGAACCGCGACTCGGAAAATTCCCGTCTGGGAAAGAGTTCATCGCCGTGGCTTTTGTGGACGACTGACGGTATATTTCCGGGGCTAGCTGGCACGTCGCGCCGTTGCCAGGGTCCAGGACGATGCGCCATTCTTTTTCGAACTGTATGTGACTGAGACGCTCTTTGTACTCAGTTGGTTTTGCTGTCTCAATTTCGTGCAGTTTGACCTTTGGGTTTTTCGCCTTGCTCTTCGAGACGGTCCGAGAGCGAATGGTCTCGTCATCGAAAGTCTCGCCTTTCGAATTGAAGATCTTGAACCCGTTGTATTCTGGAGGGTTGTGGCTCGCCGTTATCATGACCCCCCCTGATTCGTGAGTATGGCCAGACTGGTAGGCTAAGGCGGGTGTTGGGATCATGTCGTAGTCCGTGATCCGCGCGCCTTGCTCGAGTGCTGCGGAAAGGAACGCGGATCTTAGTACTGAGCTTGAGAGTCTTGGATCTCTCGCGAGTGCTAGCTTGAGACCGAGGTCGCGCGTTAGTATCTTGGCGAGTTCAAAAGCTGTGTCCGGGCCGATGGTTACACCATATTTGCCCCGGATTCCAGAGCTTCCGAATTGAAGCGTCAATCGGTTGGACTATTCTGCGGGCGTCTCGGCAATTGGTGCTACAATTTCTTCTTCGACGGGCTTTACTTCAGGTACCTTTTGCATTGCTTCTAGAGGCATTGAGAGCAGTTTTGATTTCCTCACACCCACGTGTCGGAGCGGGCAGACCTTCTTGGCCTCGTTGTACACATCGGACCCCATTTTTCCGAGGACCATTTCATGGCAGATCTGGGAGTAGGTGAGCTGCGATGCTTTCTGCGCGACAATCTTCCCCATCACCTGTCTTACAGCGTGTTCTTGGGAGCCTTTGATGCGTCCGTGGCTGAATGCGACGATGTATACTCTCGTCAGGTACTTGTCGATCGTGCTGGCGGTGAAAATGCCGTCCATTCTTGTGCTGCCCCTTCTAACGAGACTTCTGAGATAGTCAGTTGAGTATTCATGGCTCTTGAGGATCGTATCGCATCGGTCGCCCGTATTTGCGACGACTAGGAAGTAGAGTTTGGTTGATTGGTGAGCAAAATCGTTCGTAATTTCGTAGAGTGTTGTTTCAACCACTCTTCCTATGAGTTTCTTAGGGTCCTCAACGGGAATACTGGCGACGCTCATCTCTCCGAAATAAGACGGAGTGAATACGGAATACCATTCCTTGGCTCTCCACTTGTCTCGTACCTTCTTTGTGGCTTTCGACATGAGTGTTAGCTCATCTTATCCTTCACAATTCCATGTAATGTTGATCTCGCGGCTTGAATACAGCGCAAAACGTCATCCAAGGTGGATATGAAGGTTTCAATCTTTCCTGAGTGCGTGATTGTGAAATACGCATTTTTCGCGGAAACTCGGGGCTCGATTTTCAGGCCTTCCATCCCAATATTGTCCGGTTCTATGGATTGAACGATTGATTCTGCCATTGCTCGACTAGCGACACGTATTCGAATTCTCGCCCTGATCATGCTAGCATCTCGTCCAACGACTTTTCGAGATCCCTAAGGAATCTGTCCAGCTCGCTACTCGGGATTGTCGCTCCCGCGGCGATTGCGTGTCCTCCCCCGATTCCACCATATTTTGGTGATAGGTTTTGGAGAATCTTTCCGAGGTTTACTCCTTTCTGGACGAGCTGCTCTGTTGCCCTCGTCGAGACTTTTGCTTCACCGGACCGGGTCAGAGTCGTTACGACGGTCACTTTTGATTCGCCGAAGAGTTTTGATGAGGAGATTAGAGAAGATACTGCCCCGGTCATGCTTTCGTCGATTATGCCTTTTCCGTTGACGATCACGACATTCTTTCCTGTTCTAGTTGCATTGGGTGCTGTTGCGACCCAGTTCATGTATTTCGAGAGTTGGGTTTTGTACTCAGAGTAGAGTTGCTGGGCCTCTTGGTATGATTCTCCACGGTCGCCTATTCCAATTGCGATTCCTAGCCCCGCTCGGTTCATCCTTCCGCACGAGTTCAGCAGCGTTGCGAATTCTCTCGCGTCTCGGAGAGATGTGCCAGGTTCCTCCCTGGTCAATGTGTAGACTGATCCGATAAGGTTCAGGACAATCTCTCCCGGGAATTTGGAGGAAATGGTATGTTCTATGATCTTGTCGACGATCCTACTCTTTTCTTCTAGAGACAGATCGGAGATAGTCCGCCATCTGTCGTCTACCTTTGTCGGAATGCCAGCCGCATCTAGAAGGGCGAGACATCGATCTTCTTCGCCGCTGAGGCCGGGGAGAAATGGGTCTGTTGTCGAGGCAATTGCGCGATGGATGGGTCGAGTTTGTCGTCCGAAGAAGATGAGGTCTTTTGTTACCTCGATCACCTTTGACTCTACCGCATCTTTCAGGATGTCCGCGTTCAGACCCTTGAATCGTCGCTCCGGCCCTTTGTCCTGCTGATCTCCCAGAGCACCCACGATGGCCATCGCTGAGAGATCGGTGTTTCGAGAATCCAGCGCTTTCGCCAGCAGGTAAGCCGTGCCGGCACCACTAATCTCCTCGGATCCGTCGAATCCCAGAATGTGCGTGTTGAAGTGGTGTAAGTTAGATCCGGGTTCCCCGAGGGGCTGATGATGGTCAGCGACGACAATGTCTCGGTTTCTGAGAATCTTTGAGATAATCTCCAGATAGCCACTACCAATGTCCGTGAAAATTACTAGATCAGATTCTATCGCTTCGATCTGGTCTAGTATTCTCTCGTTGACACTGTCGATGATCCTCAAGTGCGGGACGGACCCTAGTCGGTTGACTGCGCTCAGCATGATGCTGCCCGCGCTGATCCCGTCAGCGTCGAAGTGGCTGGCGAGTAGGATGGTGTCGTCTGATGCTTTTTCTCTTATCAGGGAGGCTGTTTCAGATGCTTGTTTGTGGAGGCGGGCGAGCTTGTCTCCATCGCTACTTGAGCGAGGCTGCAACCGGCTTGTGCTCCCATTCCTTGGGGATTCTCCCGACGCTTCGGTAATAGCTGGACAGCCTATGAATTTTCGACTCTAAGAGAGCAAGGTCCCGTTTGTTGGGGTAGTCCTTCCGGTTCCTCTCTAGATGCCTTGTCACATTAGTTGCTCTCCTTACCAAGAGCTCCAAGTCTTCAGGGATCTTTGGCTTGTTCTCTTGGGGGATTAAATGCTCAAGGCGTTTCCCAGCAACCTGGGAGACTAGTGGGATGCCGTATCTGTCGCGGAGGATTTGACCTATGATGCTGGGCGGATTTCCTTCTTTGGAGAGTTTGAGAACCAAATCCTCAACCTCTTCGGGTTGATACTTGAACCAAGCGGGCGGACGTCTACTGACCGGTCGGGTTGAGCCTGAGCTTCCT
>VBBB01000088.1:22532-24982 GCA_005882955.1 Candidatus Bathyarchaeota archaeon
CGAGCCATATTGTTTGACTTGTCCCTTTCCGCCGTTTCTGAAGGTGGGACGATGTCCCGCTTTATTTAAGTCGAACTAGAAGTGAAACCTTTCGGCAACGAGGCCTCGTCGCGTTCTCGGGTAGATCACTGGAACATCTTGGGAAGCAACCGCCGAGCGGAGTCCTCTGTCGACTGTTGCAATCCCCGTCGGCGTTTTCTCGGTCAACGCGAATGCAATTAGGGCTACGTCTACGTCGGTAGGACCCGGCTTATGCTCTATGACTGGAATCCTTCTCTTTGCGAGAAAATCGAGGCTGGCACTCGCAAAGGCATGAGTTGATGCGGAGGCCTTTCTGGCAAGACGTTCTAGTTCAAAGACGACTATGTCGAGGACCAGAATTTTCACATTCCCCGGCACGGCAGTCCTGATCTCCTCCTCGGGATCCCGATGCTGTTTGAGCATGGTAAGTAGAAAACTCGTGTCTAGTAAGATCTGAACGGATGGTCTAGTTTTCACCCCCGGATTGTTCCGAACCCGATGAGCCTCCAGCTATCCCCGATCCGACGACTTAGAGCCACCTTCGAGCCAGCTTCCGCGCAGATTGGCTTCTTCAACGAAACGTCAGCAAGATCTTCTCGCGCGGAAACTACGATGCCAGATGTTACCGCTGTTCCGGCGTTGAGAACGAGCGGTTCGTTGGTCTTGATTTTCTGAACCGGCATGAGCTGTTCCGTTCCAACGGCTTTCTCGAAGAGGTCCACGCTCAAACTGACCTTTTCTAGAATTGGAGGAAGCGTTCCGGCTCGACCAAGAACATTCCCTACCAGGCCGTCGGATTTCGTAACTGATGGGTCTAGGTCTGTTCCTACCGCGACCAATCCTCCCGGGGTGGCAGTTTTTACTTCTCCCCCTCCGGCTTGTAGTGCTCCAACCTTTGCGATTAGTGGTTCGTAGACAGTCTTGTTTGTTGACTCGGTCTTTATGCCGGGTCTGATTTCGATCTCGTCGCCTCTCTTGAATATCCCCTGAACTATCGAGCCTCCTACGACTCCTCCGACTAGTTGTTCAGCTTCCGTTCCCGGTTTGTTAACGTCGAATGAGCGGAGGATGGACATTCTCGAATCGACGGAGTGGTCTCTCTTGGGGGTTGGAATCTTCTCTTGGATCGCCCAGATGAGGGCGTCCATGTTGAGTTTGTGTTGGGCGGATACTGGTATTACCGGAGAATCCTCTGCGACGGTTCCTTTGGTGAAATTCTTGATCTCCTCGTAGTTTGCTTTCGCTCTCTGCCTATCAACAACGTCTATCTTGTTCTGAACTACGATCATATTGCGAAGACCGATCATCTGGGCGGCGAGCATGTGCTCCCGGTCCTGCGCCTGCGGGGTCTTCACATTGGCTGAGACGACGAACATAGAGCCATCCATTATTGCTGCGCCTGAGAGCATCGTGACCATGAGACTGTGATGGCCCGGGCAGTCAACGAAGCTTACAGTTCGCAGAAACTTGGTCGGACCGTGACCGTTTGGACATGTCTTACTCGTTGAATAATTGGCTGGCGGCTCGCAGGTGGGGCATTGGTAAAATGACGCGTCGGCGTAGCCTATTCGGATAGTGATTCCTCTGCGTAGTTCTTCAGAGTGTCTAGAAGTCCAGACTCCGGTCAGGGATTGAACGATGGTGCTTTTTCCATTGTCCACGTGTCCTAGGGTGCCGATGTTAATCTCAGGCTGGATCTCTTGACACTTCCAACTTTTAGACTCAGATTGGGTCTGTCGGGGAAAGTTTAACCTTTCGAGAGACACTCCCCGTCTAAACGTGATCATCAGTGATGTGCCTCGGCATCGAGTCTACCGCCCATACCTTCGGCGCAAGCCTCGTTGATGATCGTGATAGAATTGTGACCAACGTAAACTCCACATACCGTCCTCCGGTGGGAGTTGGTATTCATCCTAGAAAAGCCTCAGAACATCTCGCTAGCGTCGCGGATAGCATAGTCAAGACCGCGCTGTCGACTAAGGATGGTAGCTCAATTGACCCAGACGTGATCGCCTATGCAGCGGGTCCAGGACTCGGACCCTGTCTCCGAATAGGCGCAACCGTCGGACGAGCTCTCTCGTCATTTCTCAAGAGACCACTCGTCCCCGTGCATCATGGTGTAGCCCACCTCGACATCGCTATGTCGATCACCAAAGCGCACGACCCACTCGCAGTCCTAGTCTCGGGTGGCCATACCTCGATTCTTGTTCACGTGGGGAAAAGGTGGAGGGTGTATGGTGAAACTCAAGATATTACTCTTGGAAACCTTCTGGACATGTTCGCCCGCGAAGCCAAACTTCCATCTCCGGGTCGACTCTCAGTTTCAAGGGAGGCAACGAAGGGAGAGAACCTGATCAAACTACCTTACACTGTGAAGGGAAACGATGTGGCATATTCGGGGCTGCTGACGGCCGCGGCGACTTCGTTGC
>VBBB01000124.1:0-2885 GCA_005882955.1 Candidatus Bathyarchaeota archaeon
AAGGCCGGGAGCCAAAAAGGCGGCCAGAAACCCGGCAAGGAAGCCTGGGTTCTCAAGATAAGAGCTATCCGCAGACACCTTCGATGGCTGAGGGACAAGCGACAACTCTCGCCTGGCAGCTACGCGACACTCTTGGGGATGGCGAAGGGTGGAGCGTTCCGGAGCGGCTCGCATGTCGATGAGTATGTAAAGGCCCGACAGCTTGTCAAGAAGCGTTGATCCATGGCTGACAGTCCGCGCTACGCGCTCCCATACCGGCGACGTAGAGAGGGTAAGACAGACTACAAGCTGCGCCGGGCACTGGTCAAATCGGGCAAGCCGCGGGCTGTTGTCAGGCTTACTAACAAGTATGTTACTGTGCAGATCACTGATGCTACTATTACCGGGGATATTGTGAGGGCCTCAGCTTCTTCTCGAGAGCTTCCTAAGCTGGGTTGGAAAGGCGGGCTTGGAAATCTTCCCTCGGCCTACTTGACGGGAGCGCTCGCAGCTCGGAGAGCTGTCGGGAAAGGGATCAAGGAGGCAATTCTGGATCTTGGGCTCAAGGGTCCGACCAAGGGCTCAAAGCTTTTCGCGGTGCTGAAAGGACTGGCGGATTCTGGTCTCACTGTTCCACACTCTCCAGAAAAGCTTCCACCCATGGAACGGATCGGAGGAAATCACATCGCTACGTACGCGAAATCTTTGGTGGGCGAGCACGATCTGTACAAGAAACGATTCAGCGCCTACCTCAGCCGCGGGTTGAAACCTGAGGATCTGTCTGGACATTTCGAAGAGATTAGGAAGACCGTCTCGACAGCACCTTTAGAGGCTGCCAAATGAGCCAGCGTCCCGGTCAAGAGATAGGATGGGTCCCAAAGACCAAACTCGGCCGACAAGTCCAGCAAGGAGAGATCATTTCGATGGAAGAGATCTTCACACAAGGATTGAGGATCAAAGAGCCGGAGATTGTCGATACACTCCTGCCGAACATTCAGCAAGAGGTTCTCGGCATAGGGTTTGTGCAGAAACAGACAGACGCTGGGGAGAGATCGAGGTTCAGAGCCGTTGTCGCTATCGGTAATGGTGACGGGTTTATTGGAATTGGCGAGGGGAAGGCGCGCCAGGTTCGGACGGCGATCGATAAGGGGACGGTCCAAGCTAAGCTGAATATTATTCCCGTACGTCGGGGTTGCGGTAGCTGGGAGTGCCGCTGCGGGACTCAGCACACGGTCCCGTTCAATGTTACGGGTAAGACTGGGAGCGTTCGGGTAGAAGTGTTGCCCGGGCCGAGGGGTCTTGGACTAGTGGCGGGAGAGATTCCAAAGCAGGTGCTGCGATTGGCTGGTGTGAGGGACTGTTGGACTCGGACCTTCGGGTCGACCTCGACTTTGTCATCGTCGGCGTTAGCGGTTTTTGACGCTTTGACGCAGACGTACAACGTTGTGACGCAGAGCGACTGGGTGAACTAGATGGAGTCGTCGAGCAAGAATCCGATCTTGGCAGTTCGTCTCCGAGGGACTGCCTCGGACAATCCGGATGTACAAAGGACGATGGAGTCGTTGAAGCTAGAACGGACCTTCCAGGCTAGACTACTAGATAACACGCCGTCGAATCTGGGAATGCTTCGATCAGCCAAGGTTCTAGTGGCGTGGGGAGAGGTCAGCCCGGACCTGCTGGGACGGGTCTTAGAGAAGAGGGGTGAGCGTGATGGGGCTGATGGACTAGATGATGGTTTTCTCAGACTCTTGGGAAAGTCGAGCTTTGACGATCTGGCGAAGGCGGTCGTGGCGGGAGAGACGAGTCTACACGAACTGTTGCGGGCTGGTCTGAAGGTGCCGTTCAGGTTCCATCCTCCACGCGGAGGATTCAAGAGGAGTCTAAGGCGGGCCGCGACTGACGGCGGCGAGCTAGGCTACCGGGGCGCGGATATCAATAGTCTTGCTAAGCGTATGATCTGAGTCGGGCCGGATAGGAAACTCGAATATAGTCTCGGAAGATCATTCTGTCTTTGGTTGTCTAGTGTTTGGCTCCGCGTAAAGAAGCTCGGCGTCACCGCAGCCGTTCAGGCTGGTGGTTCGACGTTTTCGACGAGATGGAACGGATGGACCGGTTGATGGATGATATGATGCGGAAGGCGGTGGAGATGCCGAAGGCGCAAGAGGGAGCCTCACCGTTCGTCTACGGGTTCTCAATGTCTGTCGGTCCGGACGGGAAGCCGATCATCCGCGAGTTCGGGAACGTGGAACCGGGCGCGCGGGGTCCCCAGGTCAAAGAGGAGAGAGAGCCGCTCGTGGACGTCATGGACACTGGAAAGGAGGTGGTCGTGGTGACCGAACTGCCCGGAGTTGAGAAGGAAGATATTAAACTAGAATCGACGGACCGGGCGTTGAAGATCAGCGTAGATTCGGCGAAGAGGCGGTATCTGAAGGAGCTGGAAATGCCGCACATGGTTGATCCACGAACCGCGAAGGCCACCTACAAGAATGGAGTGTTAGAGGTCCGGTTCGCGAAGAGCGACGAGAAGAAACCCACACGACCCATACCAGTAGAATAGACTGCGAAGACGGATTACCAGAAAGACCTCTTCTGCATCGCAAGAATAAAATTTCTACCCCCCTATTTTCTAGAATGCTCTCGCCAATTGTAACTGTTCTGGGCGAGTCTTCTGATTTACGGCCTAGAATAGGCTGGTCGACTGTTTTTCCAGAGTAGAAATCGAGCCTATAGCCCTTCGTGAAAGCCTCGGGATCTAGAAACGCCTACCCAGATTTCCGATCTGAGCTTATTCTGTGATTGTCTTGATTCAAACGGTACGGTCTGCGGATTTCTTTCTCTGGACGGCCCCGGACGGAAGAGGGATTACTCTTTGTTAATTCCATCCTAGAGTCGGGTTTTGTGTCGCG
>VBBB01000124.1:3029-3519 GCA_005882955.1 Candidatus Bathyarchaeota archaeon
CGCCTGCCCCGATTCCGGATCAGGGCTTGTTCTGAGCGATTTCTCGGACTGGAAAATGCTATCTTTTCTACTCTGAAGGGTAAGTTACCCCTTAACCCTTACTATTCATACTCTAAAAAGTATGTTCTTGACTGATCAAAACCCTGAAAACATAGAAGCCGACTGGATCAACAAGACCCCTATTGGAACGACCTAACCTTCCCGACCCGCTACGACCCAGACCGATAGAACCGCTGCCCTCACCACTCAGACCCGGACAGTACATCGGACCACGAGAAGAAGAACTCGGAAGAATACTCAAAGAAATACTCGACAGACTAACAACCATAGAAAACAGACTCAAAACAATAGAAGAACAACTCAAAACCAGATACTAACTGAACTCAAGGCCTCAAAGAATTCTCATACTTGGAGTATTCTAACTCGGACTTTGCAGCCATTACGAAATCGTTCTCGCTGAGACCTTTAATCGCATGCGTCGACAATACCA
>VBBB01000124.1:3581-4821 GCA_005882955.1 Candidatus Bathyarchaeota archaeon
AAGACCTGCGAGATAGGACTTGAAACGAAACTCCCTCTGAATCACACCTGACTGGAGAATCCATCCCGGTAGATCCTTCAAACGCTCAGTAGCTTCCTCGACCGTGAACGGCTTCGCATCATTACAAGGAACACACTTTCCCGAAGCCAGCCGAATGATTCCATCAGTACCAGATGCGTTTTGCATAGCCGTAGGGCTCTACGCATTGAGAAAAAAGTTTCTAAGACTCGAGTCTCAAAGAGAAATGAGATTACCTAATTTTTCGACTTCACCTTGATCGTTCTAAACAAGCGAACTGAAAGCTCTATACGAAGCCGCTGCGAAACGGCCATAGAAACACCGTACATGTGGGGTTGGGACGAATGAAGGTCCTTGTCATACACCCTCGAATGGGTGTCTTCGGCGGTGGGGAACGTGTAGCCGTACACTCAATTATTACCGCTCTGAAGGCGCGACACGAGGTGCTTCTCGCCAGCGAGGTATTTGATATTCCCGCTTTCGAGGACTTTTTCGCTTGTCAAGGCCTGTTCAAACAAGTACAGACACTGACCTACCCATCCTTTCGGCCCATAGCCGATAGGGCAGTCCTCTACCAGAGACTTCTCTATCACCAGTGGCATATCCGGAGAGTGTTGACGAGAGCAAAAGATTTTGATCTGATTCTGAGCACTCAGGACGTGGCTTACCTACCGTCTGGTACCGCTCCCGTCATACAATACTGCTACTTCCCAGAATATTTTGTTCACCTAGAGTCCCGTCCATCCTTCCTGTTATGGAAAGCATACTACTGGCCTGCAATGCTCTTCTACCGGAATCGCATCAGCGACATCGATTGCCTGCTATCGACCTCCAATTTCACCCAGGGTTTCGTCAGGGACAAATGGCGGCGTGAGTCAACAACCCTCTATCCACCATGCCCTATTGATCTCTACAAGAATAACAACAGTCAAAGAGAAGACTTGGTCATAACCGTCGGTAGGGTGGTGCCCGAAAAGCGGATGAACCTGTTCCTAGACTTGGCACAAAGGCTTCCGAAAGTAAAGTTTGCAATAATTGGAAGCGTTGCTCCAGATCGGGAATCATACTTCCGGCGACTACAGGAAATTGCTCCCATGAATGTCTCGTTTCTGATGTCTCCTTTGAGAAAAATGAGGGATGTGCTTGGGAAGGCTAAGATCTATGTTCACTGTGCCCGCAACGAACATTTCGGGATAAGCATTGTTGAAGCAATGGCGGCTGG
>VBBB01000125.1:0-411 GCA_005882955.1 Candidatus Bathyarchaeota archaeon
ACCGTATCCAAATGAGCATAAGCGACCTGACGGCAAAACAGTTGTTCTCTGTCCCCTGTCCTACGTGCGGTGTTGCTGCTAGGGAGTTCTGTTTGCTGCATTCAGGTGGCCCGCGCTCAGAACCACACGTAGACCGGAAGCTTTCCGCGAATGAGGCGATTGAGAAGAAAAGAATTCCCCGTGGTCCTGGACGTCAATAAATCTCATTCCGACCAACAATCCGTGATATGTAGTAGTAAGCTGTGTCACCAACAGTAATCTGGAAGTATGCCGCTTTCCGATAAGCGCGAAAAGTTGGTGTTTATTCGTGCAGGACAACACGCAGGAGGGAATTGTTGACGTGGATCTCGCCGTTGTATTGGATGAAGCCCAATTTCTTGAATTTGTTCATGAACAAATTAACGCGTGAGC
>VBBB01000125.1:448-2835 GCA_005882955.1 Candidatus Bathyarchaeota archaeon
CGCCAGCATTTGTTGCGATACTTTTGGAAGGATTCTCTGCGGCTGGTCTTTCTTGCCGTACCTGGCTAGTAAGAGAAGCTTGCGAGCCAGGCGTTTTTCGGTGGAGTTGAAAAGTTGGTCGATCAAATCATCTTCCACTCGGATGTTTCTGGAAAGCATGTAAGCGATGAATCGGTCGGAGAGCTCATGTTCCGCGTGGAGCACTCGGATCATCTCGTGCCTATCGATCACGAGCACCGTGGTCTGTGCGGTACTGGTGGCTGACGCCATTCGAATAGCCTGACCCGCAAGACATCCTTCGCCAAAAAAGTCCCCGGGCCTGAGAACGGCCACGACTACTTCTCTGCCAGTCTCATTGACCACGGATAGCTTCACGCCGCCCTGTTGAATGTACATTACGTGCTTAGCGGCGTCGCCTTGCGCGAAAATAGCGGTTTTTTTTGGGAATTCGACAACTTTTCTCGCCACGCCGGCCGAGTCGAGAAAGGCTTGGGCATCGAAAGCGCGTTTATGCATGGATTTTCTTTTGGATTTACTGCTGCTTGAACTCGCGATTACTTGCATAACACCACCGCTTAAGAGCAAGTCTATCACGAAGTTCAAAGTAATAGACCCTCGTAAATGTGTCGTATTAAGTACTGCGGCAGTACTCGGTGTGCTGTTACGGACAGAACTAAATCACCCTCAGAGATAGTCTTTTACGAGTTAAGCACGACGAGGTCCGGACGGTTTTGCAAGCGGAGAGAACTGGCTCTGAGGCCTCATGAAAGGCACAATGACCACATCTATTCTGTCCCCAAAAATACTTCTGATTCAAAACGATCCGGCTGGCGCCGATAAGATTCGAGTAGCGCTCGCCGCGACAGGCAGCGGTTCGTTCGACGTAGAATGGGTTCGGCAACTTTCCCAGGGTCTTGCGCGCCTGAGCAAAGGAGGAATTGACGCTGTCTTACTCGAGCTGTCCCTGCCCGATAGTCACGGTATCGAGACATTCGACAAGCTGTTCAGCGCCGCGCCCGGAGTCCCGATTTTGGTCCTCGATAATGGTAACGAAGCCCTCGCGAAAGAGGCTGTCGGGCACGGTGCGCAGGATTATCTCCTGGCGGGTCACCTCGATAGCTATTCGCTGCCACGCGCGCTGCGCAACGCGATCGAACGCAAGGCTGTCGAGGATGCCTTATACGTAGAAAAAGAACGCGCGGTGGTCACCCTCAACTCGATTGGCGACGCCGTTCTCTGTACCGATATTTCCGGCAATATCACCTATCTCAATCTCGTTGCGGAGTCCATGACCGGTTGGTGCCGCGAAGAAGCCATTGGCAAACCCCTCGCCGAAGTCTTCCGAATTATTGACGGCACGACGCGCAAGACCGCGCGAGACCCCATGGAGCTGGCCGTAGAGCAAAATAGGACGGTGGGACTAACTGTGAATTGCGCCCTCATCCGCCGCGACGGATTTGAATCCGCCATTGAAGATTCGGCCGCGCCGATCCACGATCGGGCCGGCCGTGTCATCGGAGCGGTGATTGTTTTCCATGATGTAAGCGCGGCGCGGGCCATGTCGGTCCAAATGACGCACTCCGCGCAGCACGATCCTGTTACGAATCTGCCCAATCGCCTATTGCTCACCGACCGGATCACTCAGGCGATTGCCTGGTCTCGCCGCCAGAACAGACCGATTGCCGTGATCTTTCTGGATTTGGATCATTTCAAATACATCAACGATTCGCTGGGACATGCCGTCGGCGACAAGCTTCTTCAGTCCGTTTCAAGACGATTGCTGGCCAATGTACGCGGTTCCGACACGGTCAGCCGCCTAGGCGGAGATGAATTCGTTATCCTGCTTTCGGAGATCGACTGTCCGGAAGACGCGACCACGAGCGCAAAAAGGATACTTCTTTCGCTCAACACACCCCACTCTATCGCGGGGGAGCAAGATCTGCAGCATATCGGTGGGAGCATCGGTATCAGCGTCTACCCGGAGGACGCAGAGGATGCCGAAATGCTAATCAAGAATGCGGACACGGCGATGTACCACGCCAAGGAAAACGGGCGCAACAATTTCCAGTTCTTCACGGCGGATATGAATCTGAAGGTTGTGGAGCGGCAATCTCTCGAAGGCGGCTTGCGCCGCGCTCTCGGACGAGAAGAGTTCTTGTTGCACTATCAACCGCAGGTAAATCTCGACACTGGTGAGATCACGGGAGTCGAGGCGTTGATACGCTGGCAGCAGCCTGACCGTGGACTCGTCTTTCCCGCCCAGTTCGTGCCCGTCGCCGAAGATTGTGGCCTAATCATTCAGATCGGTCGATGGGTGCTGCGCGAAGCATGCACCCAAGCGCGCGCCTGCCAGACCGCGGGGCTGCCGCCATTGCCTAGTGGCGTCA
>VBBB01000125.1:2848-3265 GCA_005882955.1 Candidatus Bathyarchaeota archaeon
GAAGGTGTCCGGACGATACTCTTAGAAACTGGCTTGGAAGCGCGCTATCTCGAACTCGAGGTCACCGAAAGTGTCCTTATGGAGGATGCCGAATCCACGGCCTCCGTACTTCAAGAGCTCAAAACGATGGGGGTTCACCTTGCGGTGGATGACTTCGGCACCGGCTATTCCAGCCTCAGCTATCTTCGGCAGTTTCCCATTGATGTCTTGAAAATTGACCAGTCCTTTATCCACCAGATTACTTCCAATCCCGATGACTCTTCCATCGTGAGCGCTATAATTCACATGGGAAAGAGCCTCAAGCACCTCGTGATTGCCGAGGGCATCGAAACACAAGAACAGAGGGCATACCTTCAGACCCAGCTTTGCACAGAAGGACAAGGCTACCTCTTCAGCCGGCCCCTGGTCGCCGAACAA